>CALIBP010000119.1 GCA_938048165.1 uncultured Alphaproteobacteria bacterium
AAAACATCGCGCTATACACGCTCGACAAGGCCAAGGCTTACGAGTTTGTCCATCAAACCATTCGTCGCCTCGGCGTTGGCCAAGCGGCGGAGGAAGGCCAAGCGGAGTCGGCACCAAGCGCCGGACACGGCACCGGTGTGAGGCACGGACACATGGCCCCACCCAAAGCCAAGAGCGGCGCCGGCAAGTGGATTGGCATAGCGGCTGCGGTGGTCGTGCTGGCTGTGGCCGGTTTTTTCCTAACCCAAGGTGGCGATGAAGCCCCGGCCACCCCGGCTTCCGCACCGGCCACAACTGCCACCCCTGCCCCGGCGACTGACGGCTCGATTCGTATCGCGGTGCTGCCATTCGAAAATCTCTCCACGGACGATAATCAAACCAAGTGGGCCGACCTGATATCGCAGGAAATTATCGGCAGCCTGGCCCCGATGAACGGGGTCACGCCGATCGTCTGGTCGTCGGTGAACAAATACCGCGGCGAACAAAAAGATATCGACCAAATCACCCGCGACTTAAATGTACAGCGGATCCTCGACGGCCGAGTGGTGGCACAGGGCGGCCAGATCGAGGTGTCGTTCAACCTCACCGACACACAAACCAAATCGTTCATTTGGAACCACAAGGAAAGCGGAATGCAGAACGATTTCTTCAAACTCAGAAATGCAATTGTCGCCAAGGTTACATCCACACTGAAACCAAACGAGGCTACCAAGTCCACGACTGAGGTGGTTCCCACGCAAAACATCGAGGCTTACAAGCTATACCGAAAAGCCCGCGACCTCTGGAGCACCCGAGGCGAGGCCGAAATGAAGCAAAGCATCGGATTATTCAAGCAGGCTATCGAAATGGATTCCAATTTCGTCGAGGCCTACTGCGGTCTGGGTGATGCCTACGCAATGATGCTGCCTTACAACTATATCCCAACAGAAAAGATTAAAGAAACCACACAACTGGCCGAAGACGCATTCTTCAACGCCATTAAGATTAACCCTAAATATTCAGGAGCCTATCCCGCCATGGGATGGATAGAATCATGGATTAAAAACCGTCACGACAAGGCACTGGAACATTTTGACGAAGCACTAAAATACAATCCAAATAACGTGACTGCTCTAATGTGGAAGGCAATTACATGCCAAGTAACAAGGAAATCAGATGAGGCAATTGCACTTGGACTAAAAGCAGTCGAACTTGACCCAAATAATCACGTGGCATATATGATACTAAGCAATTGTTACAGTTCCGATTTCCAATACAAAAAGGCAGAGGAGACAGCAAGAAAGTCGGTGACGTTAAAACCCGACTATGGAATGGGGCACGAAAATCTTTTCCACGCACTTGCAATGCAGGAACATAAACGCGATGAAATGCAAAACCACATCAAAAGCCTCGAAGCCTTAACCACTCGAGACTGGAACATGGAATTTTCGATTTTTCTATACCATTACTATTTTGGATCTAAGGATTCGTTCCAGAAAGCAGCGGATTACTTGAAGAAAAAGGCAGAACTCACCAAATATGATTTAAAATCATATCCACTATACTATTTCTGCACAGGGGAGAAGGAATTAGGATACAAGTATCTTGAAGAAGCGGTTAAGAATGGAAGTCATTACCTCATGGGGGAACATCGACACCGCATTCATTGGAATGTCATCAAGGATGATGAGCGTTATAAGGCACTATATGGGGATGATTATTGATTGTCTTGCGCAGAGGCAACCGGTAAACACTTGGTCTAAAGTGTTGACCGGTTATTGAGTCTCCTCAGCCTGTTTTGATTTCAGGTCATTCAAACTGAACGGCGTGAAGCGTTGAAGCAGTGCCTCCACATCCCGTCCGTGATGATCCTTCAAATCCAGCTTGGCCCCATGAGCCAATAGAAGCCTGAAGATTTCCTTCCGGTTTTCAATTGCCTCGGTTCCGTCTATGCCCTTAGTCCAGCCGTCCAGATATTTGCCGCCCAGCTTGATCGCCGCCACGTGCATGGGTGAGTGACCGTATTTGCTGTCCTGCACGTTCGGGTCGGCACCGACTTTCAGCAGTTTCTCCATGTCCGAAATCGTCCCGCTGCGACTAGCCATGTACAGCGGTGTGCGCCCAAACTTGTCGCGGTGGTTGACGTCGATGCCCTTCTCGATCAGCAACCCCACTGCGTCATATTTTCGCAGAGTGACCGGCGCACGCTGGACAGCAGTGAAGAGCGAATTCTGGCCATAGTCATCGGTGATGTTTATGTTGTCCGCATCGCGAATGAACAACTCATCCCGAAGGATGAACGACTCCACCAATAGGGCGTTGTTTTTCTTCACGATCGCAGTGTGCATCACCTGCCCCACGGCGAAGGCAACAAACCCGAATCCAATCGTTCTCACAGCCAGCGGCTTCCATTTTCCCATGAGATAATTCAGGAAAGGATCCTCCTTGATCGGTTTGCGCCATCCACAGAAATAATCCCCAAGAATCGTGTTCCTGACGAACAGCATGTACATGAGCATAATCAGGACGGTTGAAGCCACGATCGCGATGTACACCTTGAAAAGTGAATTTAACTCAACCGACTGCAGTATCATGGAAAAATAGAACGTGATCGGAAGATGCACCCAGTAGACCCAGTAGGAGGCATCGGCAAAATAGCGAATGAATTCATTCTTACGGCTGAAAAACCTTTGTCCCAATGCCAATAGTGCAAAACAAAAAGCCCAGCACAACAGGCAACGAACGTAGTTCGTCAAATATCGATCCGTACCGCCGTAAAACACACCCTCCCAAAACACCTGAAAGCTTTGCGGCTTCAAGCTATTAATATCGACCACGGGGGACCGATGAATATCAATGCTATCAGTCGCCGCATGAACCCAGAATACGAACATGAGTATCAGCATTAGATACCATTTCAAGTTCTGGGAAAGTTTGTCGAAAAAATCTCTGCAGTGATACATCCCGACACCGAAAAAATAAAAAAACATGTAGTACGTTAAATCGCTCAATGCGGCGTCTATATGGGCTTCCGAAGGAAGAAAAATACTGCTCCGCAACGTGAGATGAAACACCAACGTGATACATGCCAAAATCAACACTCCAAGTTTCTTTTGAATGCAAAAATCGACAAAACGAACAAACCCGCTGGTTAATTTTGCCTTTTGAAGCCAG
This sequence comes from uncultured Alphaproteobacteria bacterium, assembly GCA_938048165.1. Taxonomy (GTDB): domain Bacteria; phylum Pseudomonadota; class Alphaproteobacteria; order MPNO01; family UBA2964; genus UBA2964. The sequence goes on from CALIBP010000119.1 coordinate 3,154, forward strand.
CCTAACAACACCGCCCGCCCGAAAACATGTATAACATAATAGATCATTAAAAACCACATGAACCAAAAATGAACAAATGTAATTGAGGGGTTATAATTTGTACCCGGGAAAAATTCCCACATGAAAAAATGCATCGACCGTTTAATGTACGATTTATCCGCCAGCTCGACGTTGTGCACCGCGAATACTCCCAGCGTAAGCGGGTAGATTATTAATAGCCCAAAAAGGAATGGGATGAGAATTCGCTTCAACCTGTTTTTTGAAAAATACGCTCCGCCACGTTTCAGGTATACCATCTCCGCGAAGAAGCCCGCGATGAGATAGAAAAACTGCATCCGAAAAAGATGAATGCCCCACGTCACCTGATAACTAACCGGATCCTGATAATACTCCGAATAAAACTCCCATAAAATCCGATCCGGTGAACCGAAAAGGATGGTCACGTGCAGAATTACGCCGAGGTACATAGCCACGGCCCTTAGGAAGTCGAGGCTGTGATACCGGTCGGTTGGGTTGCTTGTGCTCATCGGTGGCCAATGACGGATTTATGGCTAAGGGCAAAAAACATATTGAACGGCGGATGGCAATGCAAATTCATTGTACCCCCCGGCGAGTCTTGATTTTCGAGTGGGGGTCTTGAATGGTGCGGGCCGTGTTTGAGGCCTTGGCCATCCTTTTTTCGCAGTCCGCATCCCGGGGGATCTGGGGTGCCCTGCTGGGCCTTGGCCTACTTCTTCTTGGCCTGCTTTTCTGGCGGCTCCGTGTGCATCGCCGAGCTTGGTTGGAACAGGCGGCCTTCTCCTGACAGCTCATTGCGGGTGGGGGCCAAAATCTTCCTTCTCCCTAGAGGGAGAAAGTGGCCGTAGGCAGGATGAGGGTGGGGGCATTTTTCACGAAAAAAAGACACGATATTAGACCTCCCGTTTCCTCCTTCACCCTGCCCTCTCCCTAGGGAGAGGAAGTTTAGTGTGCCCTCGTTAAAATCTTCGTGCACTTCGTGGTTAATTCAATGCGCTTGGCCAAGCGCGGCTTGTTTGGCCGGGGCGATCACACTATTCTGCCGTCATGTCATTGCCGGTCATCACCGTGGAACAAATGCGCCGCTGGGAGGCGGCCACCTGGGAGACCGGTAAAACCGAGGCCGAGGTCATCGCTCAGGTCGGCGAGATCGTGGCCCGTCGCGCCCTCGAATTGACCCAACCGGGCGATTCCATCCTGTTACTCTCCGGCAAGGGCCACAACGGAGACGACGTCCGCGCCATGGCTAACCACCTGCAGGAGCGCGATGTCAGCCTGCTCAGTATTACCGACCCGACCAAGACGCTTTCCAACCTCGCCACTGCACTCGAACCCAGGCCGGCGCTTGTCGTTGACGGCCTTTTCGGCATCGGCCTCAATCGGGTGCTCGACGCCGACTGGATGCAGGTCATCTCGCAGCTCAACGCCAATCGGCTGCGGGTGCTTTCGGTGGACGTGCCTTCCGGGGTTGATGCCGCCACCGGC
>CALIBP010000120.1 GCA_938048165.1 uncultured Alphaproteobacteria bacterium
CGGCTGTAATAACCCCAGCTATGGTCGAAATGCACCTCTGACCATATCTGACTATTGCGTACGGCTTCGGCGTCATCATCTGGATAGCTCCACTCTATACCCGATGCTGTGATATCGAGTTGCGCTTTGCAGGCGCGTTCGAGCCAGATGCCAACCAATGTCGCCATCTCAATTGACGTACCGCAAAAAGTGACCCCGTGATTTTTCATGAAAACCGCATAGGCGGGGCCGAGCGCTTCCGCTAGAGCCTGGCCGAGATCAACCGATTTCACCAAGGCACCAGTGCCGAGAAACATCGGGATGCGGTCGGGGAAATAGCTGGCTTCCAATGTGACCGGACGCAGATCGCCATCGGTCGCTGAGAAAACACAGGTGTAATAGGGGTGGGTATGGGCGACAACATTGACGTCCTCACGTTTTTTTAGAATTTCAGAATGGATGGGCCATTCGGAATGGCAGTTACCGGCACCGGCTATTTGCTTGCCGTCGAATGTCACGAGGACAAAATCATCGGCATCACGAATTTCGCCAAGACCCATCGCGTTCCGTTTCATCCAGAAGCCACGGCCTTCGGGATCGCGCAACGACATATGTCCAAGAGTCATGTCGCCGTGGCCCTCCATTTCCAGGATACGGCAGGCCTGTGCCAGCTTGTCGAGGTCGGAACGCAAACTATTGCTCATGGTTTCTGATGCCATTCTAGCCTCCTTGATTCTCGCCCGGTTCCTTGTCGTCGGGCAGCGGGTCCCCTACAGTTTAGCGAAATGCGTAGTGAAAAATAGGGCCACCAACAACGGGGTAAATCAACAGTGTCTGCAAACGAAGCCAAACAAAGAGTGATAGAATTGATCGATGTGGACCGGCAGGCGCTGATCGATCTATGTCTCTCTTTGGGGAATTTGCGAGACTATCCGGGTCATGAAAGTGACGTTGGTGATGCGGTTGCTGACTGGTTGAGTGAGGCGGGGATAGGCGTTCGGAAGCAGACCTTGTCTTATGAAAGCATCAATGTCGTTGGTACAATCCGGGGTGTTGGCGACCGCAAGTCGGGGGGGCGGTCCCTTATTCTCAATGCCCATATGGATACCCAGGGCGATGAACCTGCGGGCGGCGAAGAAATAGAGAAAAAAATACGGGGTGCATGGACCGAGGATGGTTTGCTGTATGGTCGGGGGTTGGCCAATGACAAGGCACAGCTCGCAGCCACTTTAATCGCGGCCCGGGCTATTGCGTCGGCAAACATTACACTCAAGGAAGATCTGTTTGTGACGGCGGTTGCTCAGGAAACATCGGCACCGACTGATGATCCTGATGATCTGCATGACTGGTCAGGCATCGGCCCTGCGATCAGTCAGGTGCGCGAGGGACACGGCGCGCGATGGCTGGTCGAACATGGAGTGGTTGCGGATTATGCCCTTGTCGCCGAGGTCTCTGATTTTACCGTCACAGTGGCCCAGGCCGGTTACTTGCGGCTTAGAATTTCTGTGCCAGGTCATATTCCCTATACGCCCGGTCTTGATAGAGGGGCAGGGGTTGTCGGTAATCCCAACCCGTTTGAACGGGCAGCTCACGTGGTCGTTGCCCTTGAAGAATGGGCGCGATCTTATGAGTCCAAAAATCAGTGTGAATTTTGGGGCGGCAGGTTTATTCCAAAAGCGCAGGTTTATGAGGTGGGTGGTTCAGGACCAGCCTGGACCGAGACCGTCGATTTTTGTCATATCTATTTTGATATTCGCCTAACCCCGGATGCAGTGCCTGCGGAGATAATCAATAGCGTGAGGCGGCAAATTTCGCCACTTCAGCTCGCATGTGAGATCAATGCCTATGACTTTCGGCGAGGTTACATCGCCGAAAATTGTGAGCCGCTGCTTGAAGCTCTTAAACGGGCGCACAATGAGATCACTGGTGAAAAACTTGAACTCGCCAGTCCGCGCATGATCAGTATGTGGCGCGATGCTAATGCCTTTAACGAAGCAGGGATTACAGCGATTGGATATGGCCCGCCGACCCAGGAAGGCATGGGAGCGGGCCTTGCAGGGGCGACGCGTCCGATCTCGGTCGAAGACCTGGTGGCGACGACAAAGGTTATCGCCCTAACCGCTCTTGATATTTGCGGTGTTGCTGATTTGAAGCATTGATGGAATTAGGAATGAACATGGCCAGAAAACCCGTTGTTATAGATTTTCACGCCCATATCGCGGTTACCCCGGTTCTTGAAAAAACCTTTCGTCACTCGCAATTTGCCCGCGCGATTGCCAAGAGCAAGCCAGGCAGCAAAGGCATCGGGATTCCTAAACCGTCGCTCGACCGAATGTCCGATATGAACATTCGGTTCAAGGAAATGGACGCGATGGGAATTGATATCCAGGTCATCAGTCCCAGTATCCTTCAGCAATGTACCTATTGGGCGAAGCCGGAGGCAGCGCTCAAGATGGAACGGCAGAGCAATGATTTTGTTGCCGAAGCGGTGGCCCAACATCCAGACCGGTTGGTGGGGATTGGCTCGGTTCCGCTGCAGGACGTCAAACTGGCGGTGAAGGAGCTCGAGCGCGCCATTTCAAAAAACGGCCTGAAAGGTGTCATCATTGGCTCCAACGTCAATGGCGATGAGTTGGGCCATAAGAAGTTCAAGCCGTTCTGGCGCAAGGCTGAGAAACTCGGCGCGGCGGTTTTTATTCACCCAACCGGGAGTACGGACCCTCGTATGCGGCCCCATTATCAGCTCATCACTGTGGGACAGCCGCTGGAAGAAGCTATGGCGCAGGGATCGCTGGTCTATGACGGGGTGATGGATGCGTTTCCCAAACTAAAGGTGGCGATTGCCCATGGCGGCGGCTACCTGCCGTTCTATACCGGACGGCATGATCATGTGCAGCGTATGGGCCATACCGGTGGTCAGCTCAAGGGGAGTTTCAGCTCATATTTAAAGCGGTTTAACTACGAAACCGTGCTGTTCAATCCTGACATGCTGGAATATCTCGCGCTCAAAGTGCCAACCAAGAACATCATGATGGGGACTGACTATCCATTTGGTGAAAAGAACCCCGTGAAATTCTTGCGCAGCGCAAAAAAGATTTCTAAAGCCGCTCAGGATGCGATCCTCGGAGCGAATGCCGCGAAATTTCTTGGTATTAAGATTTGATACAGGCGGGTTTACCCTAACGCCTCCCGGAAAATATCGCGGTATTCATTGCGGGTCGGTCTGATCGGCGCTGTGAAATTGAAGTGAATATTTTCGGCGTGACCAGAGAGTTCGTCCAAATCTTCATTGGGATATCCAAGCTCCCGTACAGAAGAGGTTAGCCCAATTCGAGTGTTCAGATCCGTGATGCCGGTTGCAAGATCGCTGCCTGCTGGTAGCCGCATTGCTTTGCAGAGCTGCTCCAGCTTCGCGTCGAGCGCAACGTCACCCTTAGTCATATAAAACCGAATGACGGCAGGCGCGGATGCGGTGATCAAGGCACCATGATGGAGCGGGCTATCGGCAAATACATGGCCGAGGACATGAATTGGTCCTAGCCCCATATAAATCGACATACCGCCCTGTAAGGCGGCCATCAATAAGTGCCAGCGTGCTTCACGGTCACTGCCATTGGTAACAGCACGTTCGATATAATCGACAACCCTGGTGATTCCATCGAGGGCGATGGCTTCGGTTGGTGGATTGCTATTGTTGGACAGAAACCCTTCGACACAATGACCGAGTGCATCCATGCCGGTGCCGGCAGTCAAAACCGGCGGCAGGGATAATGTCAGGTCTGGATCGCAAATCGCCAGATCAGGTTGTACATACGGGCTGCGGATACCTAGCTGATGTTCACCGGGGGCGGGATGAATCCCACCACCAATCGTGATTTCTGCACCCGTCCCGGCGGTCGTTGGGATGGTGATGTAGGGCGCTACGTTCGGCGTAATCTTTGCTGGGTCTTTCAGATATTCGATCACCGGTTCCGGGTGCGTTGCGGCGACCCGCAAGGCTTTGCCGGAATCGAGGACGGAGCCACCGCCGAGACCAATAATGCCATCGCAGTCCTGCTCTCTATAGACTGCCAGCGCCCCCTCGATCCCGCCAATAGTCGGATTTGGGGGAATTCCGTCATAGATTGCAACGGGGATATTCGTTATGGCGTCGCGGACAGTGGCGACCAGCCCATGTTTGGTGAGTCCATTATCCGTGATGATCAGAGGGCGCTCGATCATTCGGTTTTTCAGCTCATTCTCTAGCTGGCCTATCGCGCCAAAATCGAAAATCACCGTCGGGAAGCCCGGTAATACGCTCATCTCATAACTCCTGATTGGTTCGCAAATTAACTGGCCGCTATGTTTCATGTCAGGGTGACACGATTCCGTTGAGTGTTAAACTCACCTTGTCACTTGTGACATAACTCTAACTTGAGGGCTGATATGTCAGTAATTGATGTAGGTAGTGATGCCCCGGCGTTTGAGCTTACCAACCAGGATGGGGCGTCTGTTGCCTTGTCTTCTTATGCAGGCAAATTCGTTCTGCTCTGGTGGTATCCCAAAGCTGATACGCCTGGCTGAACCATCGAAGGCAATGGGTTCCGTGATAGAATCCAAGACTTCGAGGCGAAAAATGCGGTCATTCTTGGCGTCAGTTTTGACCCTGAGGAAGACAATCGTGCGTTCAAGGAGAAGTTCGACTTTCCGTACGATCTTCTGACTGATGCACAAAAATCAATGTCCATCGCCTATGGCGCGGCGGATGATGAATCTGCCCGGCCGAGCCGGGTATCCGTTTTGATAGGGCCAGACGGCAAAGTTGCCGCCTCCTACGCGACGGTAAAACCGGCCGATCATCCAGATGAAGTTCTGGCCGATCTCAACCGGTTGTCATGAGGGTCAGGGGCTGGCTGTAATTCGGCTGGCCCCAACCCTTTTTTAAATAAAGATATAATCCTGTTTTCTGACCCGGTGGGTCCGTCGGCGATAATCCAGCATGAGCCCCGGCCAGTTTGTTGTGATTCGGCCATTCTCCGCCTGGAAATAGCTGCGGCAGTTTTCGTGAACCAAAACCGTTTTCGACAGCTGGTCTGATATCTCGTCATTAAATCGTTTCTGAACATCCGCTTTGACATGCATCGCGCGGGCCTTGCCGCGTTCAAGAGTTTTGAAGCATTTGGTTATGTAACGGGCCTGATTTTCCAGCATATAGATGATACTGCCGGACAGGTTGGTGTTAGGGCCGTACATCATGAAGAAATTGGGAAAGCCCGAAACCGAAATCCCGAGATAGGCCTCTGCACCGTCGCGCCAGGTGTGATTGAGATCCTGTCCTTTGGCACCGGTGATCTGCATCGGCGTGAGAAAGGCAGTGGGCGTAAAGCCAGTACCATAGATGATGGCATCAACATCGTGGTGCTCCCCGTCTTGGGTAACGATTCCAGTCTCGGTAATGGCCTCAATTGGCGTATCGATTAAATTGACGTTGGGTTTCAGGAGCGTCGGATACCAGTCATCTGAGCGTAGCCCGCGCTTACAACCCGGTGGATAATCGGGTAGCACTTTTTTGAGCATGTCGGGATCATTAACCAGACTTCTTATATATTTCTCGAAGGCTTCCGCGCTTTTCTGCGTCTGCGCCTCCGAACTGCGGCGTCGGCTATTCTTCTCAAATCGGGTGAAGAGTTGCAGTCGTTCCCGGCGATGCAAGAACTTCCGCCATAAAGAGGTGCTGTGATAATGTTGCGCATTGGCACGATCGCCTTTGGCAAAAATATGCTGAGGGGTGCGTTGAAAGACATTCAGCTGTTTAGATATTTTTGCGAGTTCAGGAACATACTGTATCGCGCTGGCTCCACTGCCAATCGATGCAATCCTTTTATTCGTTAAATCGACGCTATGGTCCCAGCGGGCAGAATGAAATTGTGGGCCGGAAAATGTGTCTCGGCCGGGGATATCGGGAACAGATGGGTTATTGAACAAACCAACCGCTGAAACGAATATATCCGTCGTTATCTCGTCACCGCTTTTGCTCGTCACTGACCATGTCGCAGAAGCATCGTTGTAGGTGCCTTTCGTGACCTCCACTCCTAGCCGGATATGTGAGGTCAGGCTGTACTTATCGATACAGTGTTTTAAATACTCAAATATCTCCTTCTGGGGTGCGTAACGCAGCGACCAGGGATAATCCTGTTCGAAGGAGAAGGAATAAAGGCGAGATGGCACATCACAGGCTGCACCCGGATAGGTGTTCTCCCGCCACACTCCGCCGATTTCGTTAGAGCGCTCGAGGATCATGAAATTGTTTAAACCGGCCTTTTTAAGCGATATACCCAGCGCGACGGCGGCAAAGCCGCAGCCGACAATGGTGATGTCGCGTTTTTTATTCTTGTGGGTTGCCAATTTCACTGCCGTTTTGATCGGAACAATCGTTATGATAGCACTATGACAATACAAACTGTCTTCCGTGTCGAGGGGATGAGCTGCGCTGGCTGTGTGTCGCGCGTGGAATCCGCGATCGCTGATGTACCAGGCGTTGAGGAAGCGACGGTTAATCTGGCGACAGGCCGGGCCGCGATAAAGTTTCTCGAAGACCAATCCTCCGAAGCCGATTTTCGTGAGGCTATTGCGGCGGCGGGCTATGGCGTGAGCGATCTTGAAGATTCCACGGAAAGTCAGCGTCAGGAAATAGATGAACTACGCCGTGACGTAATCATCGCGGCTTTGTTGACGTTGCTGCTGCTGACGATTGCGAAGATGCCGCTCATTCCGGCAGCAGCCGAGGCGATGCAAAAAATTCTGTCCGGGCAAGGCTGGGCCTTGATTGAACTCGCCTTGGTGACACCGGTTCTGTTCTACGCCGGTGGGCGGTTTATCAAGTCCGGTTGGAGCGAGCTACGCCATCTTAACCCCGGGATGAACAGCCTGGTTATGATCGGGGCTGGGGCGGCGTATGTTTATTCACTGCTGGTTCTGTTCGTACCCACCATGTTTCCGGCGGGAACCGCCCGGTCCTATTTCGTTGCTGCCGGTGTCATCGTCACCCTGATTCTGGTGGGCCGCTATCTCGAGGCTCTGGCGCGGGGACGGACCTCGCAGGCAATCCAGGCTCTTATGCGGCTGGAACCACCCACCGCGCGCGTGGTGCGCGATGGTACGGAAATTGAAATCTCTATTGAAGAGTTGCGGGTTGGGGATGTGTTGGCAGTGCGGCCCGGCGAAAAACTCGCAGCGGATGGCGTCGTTCTCGAGGGCGCAAGTCAGATCGATGAGTCTATGATCACCGGCGAGTCGATGCCGGTTGATAAGATCGTCGGCGCGGAGGTCATTGCCGGGACGATCAATATTGCGGGGGCATTTACTTACCGCGCCGCCGGTGTTGGCGAGGCAACGGTTCTCCGCCAAATTATGGATCTGGTGGAACAGGCGCAGAATGACAAACCAGACATTCAACGGCTGGCTGATAAAATTGCGTCGATCTTTGTCCCTGTCGTCATGGTGGTCGCCGTAATGACCTTTGCCATCTGGATGATTATTGGCGAAGCACCTGCCTTGAGTTTTGCCTTTGTTGCGGCGGTATCGGTGCTCTTAATCGCCTGTCCTTGTGCAATGGGGCTGGCGACGCCGACGGCAATCATGGTTGGTACTGGTCGTGGCGCAGAAAACGGCATCCTGATCCGCAATGGCAGTGCTTTGGAACGTCTCGCGCGGGTTGATACGGTCCTGTTCGATAAGACCGGAACACTGACCCATGGTAGCCCGAAGCTGACAGATTTTCTTGATCCGGAAACCGGTAATTCCATCGCGGCGCCAAACGAGACACTGGCGTTAATTGCTGCAGCAGAGAGTCAGAGCGAACACCCGTTATCGCAGGCGATTGTGGGTGCCGCTGCAGATTTCGATATTAATATGCCGCCGGTTTCTGATTTCTCCGTAACGCCTGGATTTGGGATCGTTGCGACCGTTGAAGGAAAACAGGTTGTCGTTGGGACAGCGCGTCTGATGCACCAGAATGGGATAGAGGCCGCGTCATTCGCATTAGCACTAGAACGTCTGGCGGCAGAGGGGAAGACACCGGTGTTGGCAGCTATCGACGGCCTTCTTGTTGCCGTCCTTGGCATCGCGGATAAGGTCAAGGACGAGAGTAAGGGGACCATTGAGGCGCTGAAGAAACTGGGAATGCAGGTTGGTATCGTTTCTGGCGACAATCGAACGACAGCAGGCGTCATCGCAGCCAAACTTGGCGTAGATCAGGTGATCGCAGAAACCCTGCCTGGCGATAAGGCTGAAGAAATTAACCGCCTCCGTCGTGAAGGTCGAACGATTGCCTTTGTTGGTGATGGCATTAATGATGCGCCAGCACTGGCGACAGCGGATGTCGGTATTGCCATCGGTACCGGTACCGATATTGCGGTTGAAGCCGGCGATGTCGTCCTGATGTCTGGTGATGTGCGCGGTATCGTGAGAGCGATAGCGCTGGCGCGGGGCACGTTAAGGACCATTCGCTACAATTTCCTGTGGGCCTATGGCTATAACATTGCCCTGATCCCGGTGGCTGCCGGGGTGTTTTACCCACTGTTCGGTTGGTTGCTCAACCCAATGCTCGCGGCGGCGGCGATGAGTATTTCCAGTGTTTTTGTGGTGACTAATTCGCTGCGGCTGCGTCGTCTGCAGCTACCCTTTACAAAATAAAACCGTTACGACGGCATGTGACAGGCCCCACATGGCGCATTATGATCGCGACCTCTTATGAGCAGCGTAAATAGAACAGGTTCGTCAAATGCCCTACACGGACGTCCGTGACTACATCGAAGAACTCACCCGCCGTAATCTCCTGCATGTGATTGAGGATGAGGTCAGTAAAGATACTGAACTCGTGCCCCTCGTCCGATTACAGTTTCGGGGGCTGCCCGAACCTGAACGAAAAGCCTTCTGGTTCAAGAATGTAACGGATGCCCGTGGCGTGAATTATGATGCGTCGGTACTGCTTGGTTCTCTCGGTAGTTCGCGTGTGATTTACGGGGCAGCGCTTGGTGTAGGTCCTGACGAAATTGCTCAGAAATGGGCCAGTACTCACGGCAATCATCTACCCCCTAATCCTGTCAGTGCTGATTCTGCGCCGGTCAAGCAGGTGGTTCTGAAAGCGCCAGATATGGGCAAGGGTGTCGACACCTTCCCGCATCTGGTCTCGACACCGGGATTTGACCCAGCGCCCTTTATTACTGCGGGTGTCTGGGTAACGCGCGACCCAGAAACCGGTGCCTACAATATGGGCATCTATCGCGGTATGATCAAAGCGCCGGATAGGATCGGCTGTGCAACTGACGTGTCTACGCAGCACCTTGCCATTCAGTGGGAGAAAGCCCGCCGGATGGGTAAGCATCTCGAAGTGGCACTGTTTATTGGTGGACCTCCCGCATTGTTGATGGCAGCGGCCGCCAAAGTGCCCTATGGCGTCGATGAGTTTGGCGTGGCGGGCGCGTTGAATGGTGCGCCGATTGATGTCGTTCAGGCAGAGACTTTTGATTGTGTTGTACCGGCCAATGCCGAAATTGTTATGGAAGGCATTATCCGTACGGACATTCTTGAACCGGAAGCTCCGTTTGGTGAGGCGAGTGGGTATCTCGGTCCTCGCAAGATGGAGAAGGTATTTGAGGTCACAGCGATTACCCATCGAGAACAGCCTATCTATCAGGGCATCGTCAGCGAGTTTCCACCCAGCGAAAGCACTGTCATGCGTAAGGCAGCGTTTGACGGCATTTACACAAATCACCTGCGCAATGCCTGTAATATTCCATCGGTGACGAAAGTTGCCTGTCACGAGATGGCGAGCTGCAACATGCTGTTTGTTATCCAGCTCGACCGGCCGGAACTGGGCCAGCCCTGGCAGGCCTTGCGGGCGGCGGCGGCGTTTGATGCGTCACTCGGCAAGATGTTTGTCGCGGTTGATGCCGATGTCGATCCGGATTCGATGGACGCTGTTTTGTGGGCATTGTCTTACAGTATGCAGCCGCACCGGGATGTGGAAATCGTGCGCGGTAAGGTACCGAGGCTTGATCCGTCGGTGTCGCCCTCTGAGGACCCGAGACAGTTTGCCTATCCCGATGGTCAGGGCACTTCGACCATGTTGGTCAATGCCTGTCGCGAACATCCTTACCTGCCAGTATCACTGCCGCGTCAGGACTTTATGGATGCCGCTAAGGAGCGCTGGGCCTCACTTGGCCTGCCGGCGCTTGATCTGCAGACACCCTGGTTTGGCTATCCATTAACGCAATGGACTGATGAGAATCAGGAAGAGGCGGAGTTTGCGGTAACGGGTCAGTATTTCAAGACAGGTGAAAAACTGGTGGACCGCCGGACAACGCCCGACGGAAAACCAGTCACTGAAGACTAAAATCATCACGGAGACTCGCATGGCGGATAACTGGATCGTAGAGAAGGAATGGCCTGAGCTTATTCTTGAGCGGCTTGAAGATGCTGGGGTGGCCCGGATTACCCTAAACCGACCTGAAAAACGAAATGCGCTGAACGAGCCTTTGGTTGCGGCATTTTTTGAATCGCTGGATATCATCCGTGCGGATCGCGAGATCAAGGCGGTGATAACCCGCGGTGCCGGAAAGGTTTATAGCGCCGGTCTCGACCTGCATTTTTTGCGTGGGATCAGTAACGCCGGACTGCTCGACTGGGATCGGCCAACACCCACCATTCAACTTGCCGAGGCTTTGCGCGGCTTCCCGCGGATTATGATTGCGCAGGTGCATGGCTATTGTCTTGGTGGTGCGCTGGGAATCATGAATTGCCATGATCTGGTGTTTGCTGCAGATGATGCGCAGTTCGGCATGCCAGAGATTCTACGGGGCAGTTTTGGCCAGCTGGTGACGAGCACGTTGATGCATGGCTCGATTCCGATGAAGAAAGTCACCTTGATGCAGTTGGTCGGGAAGAATATTTCTGGCGAAGAGGCAGATCGTTGGGGTGTTATCTCACAATCGATGCCGCTGGCTGAACTAGAAGACACCGTCACGGAAATTGCCAGGGATATTGGCTCTCGCCACCTCGCGCCGCTGGAACATTCAAAGATCACAGTCCAGATGGGACGCGATCTGTCGATGTCTCAGGCGATTCAGCTTGATCAGCTGGTCGGGCAGCGGTTGCGCCGCGCGATGGATCCGCTGGGCGACGTCGAATCCTATCTCGAATCGCAAAAGGGCGGACCGAATCTGAAATATAAGCGCCCGGACGTGGATTAAGAGTCCGGTTTATTTTTTCTTGGCGGTGCCTTCGCCGACCAGACCGATACGACGACGCTTTGCCATCTCGCCTTCATCCAGTGGTGGCATGGTGAAGACGGACTCAACCGAGGTGTAATCGTAATAGCCCATCCGCGCGAGGGGGCGGATTTTCACGACATCGACCTTGCCTTCGTCGGTCAGGAATTCGTCATCAATATGGATACCGACGACCTTGCCAATGACCAGACTGCTGTTATGGCCTGGTGAGTTGGCAGGAAGGGTTAAGGTCGTGAACCATTTGCATTCCATGTGGACCGGTGATTCCGCGACCCTAGGTGGTTTGACCATTTCGGAGGGGGCCGCCGTCAGCCCGGCCATTTTTAGTTCGTCCACTTCGGGTCCTACGAAATTCGAAGACAGGTTGACTTCTTCACGGAGATCATAGGTCGCCATGTTGAAGACGAATTCTCCGGTTTGTTCGATATTCCAGACGGTATCCTTGAGCCGGTTCTTATCAGGGTGCGCGCCAGCAGAAATCATCACGTGGGGTGGATCAAAATTCAGCATTGTCCATTGGCTGAATGGCGCAAGGTTTACAACGCCTTCCGGGCTTAATGTTGATAGCCAGCCAATCGCTCGCGGAACGACGAGAGATTTGAAAGGGTTATATTCCAGCCCGTGATCATTCTTTTCAGTATCATAAAACATAGCGCTCTCCTGTCGGTCGCGCCCTCTTTCCCGAACCGGCAATCGCAGGCATCATAACGGAAAACAGGGTGCAGGGTTTCATCCCCGATGAGTAATAAAGATACGATAGACTCGGAAGCCGAAATTCCAAAGGCGGCGTGGGGCGATTTATTTCGCGATGGTCGCGGTATTTATTCGACGCTGGTGGTCCTGGGCGTTTGTCTTCACGCGTTGCAAATTTTGGTGATCGCAATCGTGATGCCGACCGTGGTCGCCGATATTGGCGGTGCGGATTATTACACCTGGCCGGCCATGCTTTACACGATTGGTTCAATCTTGGGCGCCGCCTGTGTCGGACCGCTCTGGGCATGGCTGGGGGTTCGGAAAGGCTATGGCGCCAGTGCCCTTGCTTTCCTGGTGGGGACGGTCGGGTGCGCGCTATCGCCTGACATGCTGAGTCTCAACATTGCCCGTGGTGTTCAGGGGCTCGCCAGCGGTCTCGTTGTAGGCGGCGGAATGGCACTGGTTAGCGGTCTGTTTGCTGAGAACTTACGAAAAAGAGTTCTCGCGGCCTATCAGGGAACCTGGATGGTGGCCCAATTGCTTGGGCCAGTCATGGGTGGCTTGTTTGCTCAGATTGGTTGGTGGCGCGGGTCATTCTGGAGCATGGTGCCCATCATTCTGGTCTTCGCGGTGATTGCGCTCAAATATTTGCCAGATCATCTTCCCAATGAAAATGAAGCAGAAAAGAAAATTCATATTCCGCTGCTGCGTCTTTTGATCTTGAGTAGTGGCGTGTTTTGTGTGGCGCTGGCAGGCCGTAGCGGTGATATCCAGTTTATCGCACCAATGATTGCGGGGGCGGTGTTTCTAATCTGGCTGGCCTTCAAGCTTGATCGCCAGGCAGAAAACAAAATGTATCCTGCGCGGGCGCTGTCGATCTTTTCTCCGGTCGGGTTGGCACTGTGGATCATGCTGTTGGTCGGCATGGTGCATACGACGGTTCCGCTTCTTCTGCCGCTATTGTTACAGGTCGTTCACGGGGTTGATCCCATTTGGGTCAGTCTGGTTAGTCTGGTCATTTCAGGTGGCTGGACAGTTGGAACCTTTGCGGTCTCTGGGTGGTCCGGGAGAAAGGAAATCTTTGCGTTATGGGCCGGACCTCTACTGATGATGGTCGGGCTCGCTGGCGTCGCTATCACAGCGACAGAACCTTTGCTGGTCGTACTGGTTTTTGCCTCATTCGTTATGGGCTTTGGTATGGGTATCCAGAATGTGCATCTGATCGCCCGGACGATGGCGGCGGCAGAAAAGGGTGAAGAACGTATCACCTCCTCTGCGATGCCCTCGATCCGGTCGCTGGGTACGGCATTTGGGGCGGCGACGGCGGGTCTCGTCACCAACCTCGCAGGGTTAGGCACCGCCACCACGCCGGAAGAAGTGGGCCCCGCCGTTACCGCGTCCTATAGCTTCAACATGATCCCGCTGATCATCGCTGCTCTGATGATGTTCTGGCTATTGAGATTAACCAGAGATAAGCCGGACGGCTAAACCCTATACGTCCATCTTCAACAATTTCTTGGCATTGCCGTTGAGGATTTTCTGTTTGTCCTCAGGGCTTACGGCCAGCGTTTCCAGCCAGTCAGTTCCAGGCTGGTTTTCGACATAAGGCCAGTCGACTGAATAGATAATTCGGTCTGATCCCATCTCCATCATTGAGCATAACAGGGCGGAATCAGAGAAGTTACCACTGGTCGTGATATGAAAATGCTTGGTGAAGATTTCCCGGAAACCCCGGTCCTTTCCCTGGTAGGGGATGATATCGCCAAACGAATGGTTGATCCGCCACATCAGGAACGGCAACCCTTCTCCCATATGGCCAAGGATGACTTTCAGGTCAGGATATTTGTCGAAGACGCCGCTGAGCACCATGCGCAGCCCGGCGGTGGCTGTCTCCACCGTGAAGCCCCACCCGGCTGATAAAATCGAACGGTATTTTTCAACATAGTCTTTGTAATAGGCATCTATTACCGCTGCATGGGGGCGGCCCGGATGGATATAAATAGGGATATCCAGCGCCTGTGCACGTTCAAAAATGGGCCAGAAACGGGGCATATCGATAAACTCACCCTCGGTAAGCCCATGGACAATGGCACCGTGGAAGCCGAGCTCCTTGTGGCACCGTTCCAGCTCATCGGCGGCGAGCTCTGGCGCGCGCGTTGGCAGCGTCGCAAAACCGCCAAACCGGTCTGGTTTGGTTTGAATGAACTCATAAAGGCGGTTATTGACGCCAGCTGCGCGCTCTTCCGCCTCGTCTGGGTCAAAGGCCTGCGCCCCCGGCGGGCAATGTGACAGTACCTGGATATCGATACCCGCAGCATCCATTTCCTTGACCCGGATGTCTCCCAAGTCCAGCAGCCGTTTTCTGGTTTCCTCGCCACCGCCAGCCATTTTGTTGACCTTGGCATCGACATCTGTGTCCAGGTAATGCTCTTCAATTGCGATGATCTGTGATCCGTCTTTCGTCGTCATAGTCTAATCTCCCTGATTCCTAATTTGGTTGGGGCAGGTGTTTGTTCACCCGTGTTGCGCTATTATAGTTGATGCAATCATACCCTTTGTTTTGCATTTGGGAACGGTCACCCTGTTAGGAGCATTGCTTTGGACGGTAGCCCTGCTGAGAAAGTGGCAACCATAGACTATCAGTCCGGTACGTCACCACGTCGCCGCGCCTGGCGCGTATTGCGCATGGTCTTCCTTGGGCTTGCTGTGATTGGCGGGCTGCTGCTGCTCGCCGACTGGGCGTATAAGCGCTACACCAATGTTTATATCGATGATGCCAGGATTACCGCCGATGTTATTTCAGTGAGCAGCCGGGTATCTGGTTGGGTCACCAAACTGCATGTGTCAGAAGGGGACAGGATCAAGGCGGGGGCGACACTGGTCTCCATCGATACCCGTGATGCTAAATTACAGCTCAGCGAACTGGATTCCCGCCTGCAGGCGATTGGTGCCGAGCGGGCCCGAGCCCTCACCGAAAAGACGATGATTGATCGTCAGACCAAAAGTGCCCAGTCGGTTAGGCGTTCACAAGTGCGAGCTGCCAAAGCGGCGCTCGCCGGTCGAAAGTCGGATCTTGATCTGGCAAGGACGGATTTTGAACGCACCAAAAAGCTATTGGAGCGTAAGGTTGTTTCCCGACAGCGCTGGGAAGAACGTCGTAACGCCTTTCGCAAGGCGGAGCAGGCGTTTCAGCAGGCCGAGGCTGAAGTTGCAGCGGCGACTGCGGCGCTGATCCAGTCTGCGGCAGATCGCGAACAGCTGCTGGTGCTGGATCGCCAGCTTGCGATGCTGACCCACCGCGAGGCAGAGGTCTCGGCCCAACGCGAACGGCAACTTCTGAATTTGAGCGACCGATTGATTGCCAGCCCCGTCGACGGCGTAGTTGATAAGACTTTCGTCAATCCGAGTGAGTTTGTCACGGCTGGGCAGCGCCTGCTGATGGTGCATGACCCGAAGAAGATATGGGTGTCGGCCAATATCAAAGAAACCGACCTTCGCCATATCAAAATTGGTAGTGAGGTGACGGTTGAGGTCGATGCCTATCCCGATAAGGTTTTTGAGGGAAAGATTTCCAAAATTGGTAATGCAGCGACCAGTGAGTTTGCCCTTCTGCCAACACCAAACCCGAGTGGCAATTTCACAAAAGTCGTTCAACGCATTCGTATCCGCGTCAATCTGGATAATAAGGACGAATTGCTGCGGCCCGGGATGATGGTGGAGGTCAACGTTGGCATCGACGACCGCTGACGTTCTCGCGGCTCGTTATGGCTCCAGCTATCGCTGGCTTCTCACCTTAACGGCGATGATTGGCAATATCTCGCTGATCCTCTCTTCCACCATCGTCAACGTCGCTATCCCCAATATTATGGGCGCGTTTGGGGTTGGGCAGGACAAGGCGCAATGGCTGTCAGCGGGCTTCCTGGCGACCATGACGGTGGCCATGTTGCTCAATGCCTGGATGATCGCGGCAATCGGCAAAAAGAATACCTATTACGTCTCGATGGCAGTTTTCGTCACCGGGTCGGTGATGGCGATCTTTGCTACCAGCTTTGAAATGCTGGTCTTTGCGCGCCTGTTACAGGGTGCCGGGGCGGGATTTATTCACCCGCTAGCGCTTCAGGTTATTTACCAGATTTTTCCGCCAGATCAGCGGGGTCGGGCGATGGGGTTCTTTGGCTTTGGCATTGTTCTGGCACCGGCGCTGGGCCCCGCCTTTGGTGGCATTCTGGTTGATACGTTTGATTGGCGCGCAGTGTTTTGGCTGGTTCTGCCGTTTTGTGGTCTCGGGTCCCTCATGGCGGCTGTCTTTATGCCGCCGCGCGAAGAAGAGGTGACGCCACCTACAATGGATTGGACAGGGCTTGTTCTTGTCTCGATCTTTATGTTCTCCCTGCTTTCCGGTCTATCGAATGGCTCCCGGGAAGGCTGGGGATCAGATGTGATCGTCCTGTATTTTGTGACAGCTATAGGCGCTTTGATCGGCTTTATCATATGGGAATCCTTCACCGCCCATCCGATGCTCAATCTCAAGCTATTTGCCAATCTCAGATTTGCTTCCGGTTGCGCACTCTCTTTTGTGTGGGGCGCCGGCAATTTTGGGCTGTGGTATTTGATTCCGCTTTTTGTCCAGATTGTCATGGGCTACACCCCGACCAAGGCAGGATTTCTGCTCATGCCGGCAGGGCTTTTGCTCGCCTTTGTCTTTCCGCTGACCGGACGCATCAGCGACTGGATCAGCCCCCGAATTCCAATCGTTATCGGTCTTATCATGACCTCCTATTCCTGTTTTTTGATGGCGGGGGCAGACACCAATACGGCGTTTTGGGTCTTTGGTTGGTGGCTGATCGTCGGTCGCGTCGGGCTGGGCTTTGTTTTTCCACCACTAACAACAGGGTCAATGCGGGCTTTGCCGCCGGAACTGGTCAGTCAGGGGGCGGGGATGATGAGTTTCTCGCGCCAGCTCGGTGGGGCTTTTGGGGTCAGTTTTCTCGCGACCTTTGTCGATCTGCGGACCGTCCATTACGCGCAATCCTACATCGCTACCCAGACATCAGGAAACTCTGCGACCATGGAATTTCTGCGGACGCTAAAATCCTATTTTGGTCAGGCGGGGACGCCAGAAGTGCTGCAAATGCCGGCGGCGTTACAGCAGCTCGGTCAGGCGATATATGGTCAGGCGACGATGCTTGGTTTTCGCGAGGGGTTTCTCGTGGCAGCTTTGGTGTTTTTTATCGCGATAATTCCCGGTAGTTTTCTGGTTAAAGGTAAAAATGATTAAGGGGTCAAAAGAGGCGTGATGGCGAAAATTTCTCTCAAGGTGAATGGCAAGACGCAGGAGGTTGAGTGTGACCCCGCGACGCCTTTGATTTATGTTCTACGCAATCAGCTCGATCTGGTTGGCGCAAAGCTCGGTTGCGGGCTCGAGCAGTGTGGCGCCTGTGCCGTGATGGTTGATGGCGAACACACACTGTCCTGTGTACGCGCGGCTTCGGAATTCGAAGGGGCTGAAATCACCACAGTTGAGGGGCTGGCCAGGGATGGAAAACCCAGTGCGCTACAGCAGGCTTTCATCGATGAGGGGGCGGCTCAGTGTGGTTACTGTACCGCCGGATTGGTGATCGCGGCGACGGCTTTACTGGAAAAGAACCCCAAGCCTGCTGTTGCCGAGGTGCGCGAAGCCTTGCACGAGCATCTCTGCCGTTGTGGCTCTCACTTGAGGGTCCTTAAAGCCATCGACCGTGTCGTTCAGGGGGGGGCGTAATATGCCTGATAGTGCCAGCCTGAAAAAAACCCCTAACCTTGATAAATGGATTTCAATCGCCAGCGATGGCCGGATTCTCATCCATACGGGTAAGGTTGATATTGGCCAACGTATTTCGACGGCTTTGGCTTTGATTGCGGCGGAAGAACTTGATGTTGATCTTGGTCGCATCGATATAGCGCGCACCGAAACCGGTGTTGATCCGGATGAAGGAATCACCTCCGGCAGTAATTCGATGGAAGAAGCTGGTAATGCTGTTCGCGCAGCAACTGCCACTGCACGCCGGCATTTGCTTTCCCGCGCGGCGGATTCGCTGGGTGTAGATGTATCGACGCTGGAAATCTCAGACGGGTTGATCCAGTCACGCGGAACCAACCTTTCGGTCACCTATCAGGAGCTTGCTGGCGATCAGCCGTTTGGCATTGATGTCGATCCCGAAGCGCCTGTGAAAGACCCAGCCTCCTACAGCGTTGTTGGCAAGCCCACGGTCACGCGGGGACTAACAGAAATCGTTACAGGCCAGCCGCATTTCGTTCAGGACATGAAAATGCCTGGCATGTTGCATGCCCGTATTGTCCGCCCGCCACATTACAAGGCGCGGCTAAAGGCACTCGATGATAATGCAGCGAAACGGATCACCGATGGTGGATGTGAGTTGGTACGCGATGGCTCTTTCCTTGCCGTCGCCAGTGCTGATGAATTCGCTGCAGTCAAGGCGGCAGAGAGATTGTTCGAGTCGTCTGACTGGGACCTTGGTGATGGGCTGGAACCGCAGGACGTATACGAACGGTTGGTGACCAATGACCGCCTGAGTCTGCCGGTGGTTGACGGTATTCCGCAAAAGGAAGTGGTTAATCCCATCTCTCCGCCACCCGCCGAGGCAACCGCGACACTGAACGCGCGCTATGAGAAACCCTATCTGATGCACGGTTCCATCGGCCCGTCGGCTGCGGTCGCGTTAGCAGAAGGTAACAAGCTCACAATCTGGAGTCACAGCCAGGGCGTTTATGTCTTGCGCGCCAGCCTTTCGGAAGCGTTGGGCATGGACATCGATAACCTGACCGTTATCCACGTACCGGGTTCCGGCTGTTATGGTCATAACGGTGCAGATGATGCGGCGGTTGATGCGGCTCTGATTGCGCTCGCCCTTCCTGGCAAGCCAATATTGCTGAAATGGACGCGGGAAGATGAACATGCCTGGGAGCCCTATGCATCCTGCATGGCAATGGATTTGACCGCGAGCATTGGTAATAATGGCAAGGTGATTGCCTGGTCGCAGGACACCTATAGCGACACTTATGCCATGCGGCCACGCCCCGAACCAGGTGGTGCAGGGCCTGCAAGATTATTGGCGATGCAATATCGTGAAGACGGGGTGACACCATTGGTGCCGAAGCCAAACATGTCTCGGCATGCAGGTCTGCATCGGAATCTTGATCCGCTTTATTCCTTTGAAAACAAACGGTTAGTAAAAAACCTTGTTCGTGACTTGCCGCTGCGGACGTCAGCGCTTCGGACGTTGGGCGCTTTCGGCAATGTTTTCGCCATTGAGTCTTTTGTTGATGAATTGGCAGAGGAAGCTGGCGTTGATCCCGTAACATTCCGCTTGAATCACCTTGTAGATCAACGCGCAAAGGATGTTCTTCAGGCTGCTGCAGACAAAATAGGCTGGGGCTCTGAGGTCTCAGAGGGACGAGGTCGCGGAATTGCTTTTGCGCAATATAAAAACATTCAAGCCTATGCGGCGGTAGCGGTAGAGCTGGAGGTCAATGATAAGGCGGAAATCATTATGCATCGCGTGGCGCTTGCCGGGGATGCTGGTCAGGTTGTCGATAGGGCCGGGTTGATTGCACAGTATGAGGGCGGTTTTTTACAGGCCGCGAGCTGGACACTCTATGAAGAGGTCACTTTCGATCAGACCGGGATCACGAGCCGCGACTGGGAGACCTATCCAATCCTGGGGTTCGATAATATTCCTGAAATTGAAACCGTGATGATTGATCGCCCCAACGAGCCTTTCCTGGGGGCTGGTGAGGCGGTTTCCGGGCCGACGGCGGGGGCGATAGCCAACGCTGTCCATATGGCAACCGGGCTCCGTCTGCGACGCCTGCCCTTCACCCCGGATGCGATCCGTGCGGCGGCTATGGAATAAGGGAAAGCAGATAAAACAGGGCTAGCTGCCCTCGATTTCTTCACGAAGCATTTCGAGTTCAATCCACCTTTCCTCGGCAGCGGCGAGGGCGGCCTGGGCTTTATCGAGCGCTTGTGCCGTTTCTTCAAATTTTGCTGGATCGGCGGTAAAGAGGTTGGGCTCCGTCAGCGTTGCCTGATGCCTATCGATATCGACCTGCAGTTTCTCTATCTCGGCGGGCAGTGTTTCGAGCGCATGCTTGTCCTTATAGGTTAGCTTGCCCTTCGATTGCGGTGGGGCAGCTGGTGCGCCGGGTTTTTTCTGACCGGGGGTTGAGGGAACTTTCTTGGCGGCTCGACCACCGAGGTCTGCGCCGCGCTGGGAGATCATGTCGCTAAAGCCGCCAGCATACTCAATCCATTCACCCTTGCCTTCGGCACAGATGATTGATGTAACGGTCCGGTCGAGAAAGTCCCGGTCATGGCTGACCAGCAAAACCGTTCCGGGATAATCAGCAATCATTTCCTGCAACAGATCGAGCGTTTCCAGATCGAGATCATTGGTCGGCTCATCCAGAACTAGGAGGTTGGAGGGGCGGGCGAGGGCACGAGCGAGCATCAGGCGGCCACGTTCCCCGCCGGACAGCACACCCACCGGTGTTCTCGCCTGTTCGGGGGCGAACAGAAAATCCTTCATATAGCCAATGACATGTTTGTTCTGTCCGCCAACGGAAATGATCTCGCCACCACCAGTCAGGGCATCTGCCAGCGTTGAGTCCGGGTCCAAAATTTCGCGTTTTTGATCCAGTGTGACCATTTCAAGATTGGTCCCGAGGCGGGTGGAGCCGGAATCCGGCTCCAGTGCGCCGGTTAGCATATTGAGGATAGTCGTCTTGCCGGCTCCATTGGGGCCCACGATGCCAATTCGGTCGCCGCGCTGAATCCTGATGGAGAAATCCTGGACGACAGGTCCGTTGCCGTAATCCTTGGAGATCGACTTTGCTTCCATCACCAGCTTGCCCGACTTCGCGCCGTCGGATTTGGTGAAGTTGACTTGCCCGGTTGGTCCACATTGGTCCTGGCGCTGCTTACGCAAGGCAAAAAGCGCCCGCAGCCTACCTTGGTTCCGTTTGCGGCGGGCGGTAACCCCTTTGCGTAACCAGGCGGTTTCGGCGACCAGCTTACGATCCAGCTTGTGTCGTTCGGTCTCTTCCTGTTCAACAATGCCGTCACGCCAGCTTTCAAATTTTCTGAAGTTCTGGTCGAGACGACGGGTGATGCCCTGTGCGAGCCAGATCGTTGTTCTGGACAGTTTTTCCAGAAAACGTCGGTCATGGCTAATAATCACAAGGGCGGAGCGCATCGAAGCCAGTTCTTTTTCAAGCCATTCGATAACCGGCAGATCGAGATGGTTGGTTGGCTCATCCAGCAGCAGGATATCGGGTTCCGGTGCCAGGGCACGGGCCAAAGCGCAACGGCGAATTTCACCCCCGGATAGGGTTGCCGGATCTTCTTCCCCGGTGAGGGCCAATTGATCGAGTAAATACTGCGCCCGGTAGGGGCCATCGCCGGGTTCCAACCCCGCTTCAACATAGGCGAGGGATGTCCTAAACCCCGATAAATCGGGTTCTTGGGGCAGATATCGTACCGTCGTACCCGGTTGTAAAAAAATCTCCCCATCATCCGGTTCAACCATCCCGGCAGCGATCTTTAACAGGGTTGATTTGCCCGACCCATTGCGACCGACAAGACAGAGCCGTTCGCCTTCAGAAACCGAAAATTCGGCCCCTTCGAAGAGGGGAGTTCCTCCAAAGGTCAGATTAATATTGCGAAGAATTAAAAGAGGTGGCGCCATGCTGCTCCTGTAGCGCGCCGCCGACCAGACGGCAAGTCTTCTAGCGTGCGGTGATTGCTGTATAGTGACGGGTAACCGGTCGGTCAGAAAAGGACGACGCTCATGGAAATCGTACCCCTATCAGATGCTGTTGGCGCAGAGATTAAAGGCATTGATCTTTGCGAGACGCTAACCGCGGACACACTCAATCAGATTGAAAAAGCGTTTCATGACTACGCCATTGTTCTGTTGCGGGATCAGGACATTACGCTGGAGCAACAGAAAACCTTTGCGTTGCATTTTGGCGAGCTAGGCAGTCGCAATCGCCCGGGCAAAAAGCCAAACGAAATCGATGAATATGGCGAGCATGTCATGCTGGTCACCAATGTTCGCGAGAATGGCAAGCCAATCGGGTCACTTCCTGACGGAGAGATGACGTTTCACGCCGATACGGCCTATTTCGAATATCCATCAAAGGCGACCATGCTTTACGCGATGGAACTGCCGAGCTGGGGCGGTAATACGTTGTTTTCGAACTGTTATGCGGCTGCAGAACAATTGCCGGAGGATCTGAAACGACGGCTCGATGGTAAAAAGGCTATGCAGGTCTATGAGTATGGAACGACGCTTAAAACCAAAGAGAAGTATGACCGCGAGAACTTTCCTCATTTTGCCCACCCGGTATTTCGTAAACATCCGGCAACAGGACGGACGGCATTATTTGTAAGCGAACTGATGACGGAAGAGATCGTCGGCATCCCTAAAGAAGAGAGTGACGAAATATTGGCGGAGCTGTTTGAGCATCAGAAACGGCCAGAGTTCGTTTATGAACATGAATGGAAAGTCGGCGATCTGGTCATGTGGGACAATCGCTGCACTATTCATGCCAGGTCAGATTTTCCCCGAGATGAACGGCGGATGCTCCGGCGGCTTACGGTCCAGGATACTAATCCGGTCGTAGAGGGTGCCGTGCCTTATACGCTGGCCGCAGCTGAATAAGGCGCTTTGCCGTCCCGTTGCATGTGGCTCAATCGGGTGTATCCTTCCTGAAATATAAAAAAACAGGGAGGATCGGTCGTGGCTGACTTTGGCGGCAAGCAACTGGATTACATCATCATCGGCGGCGGTTCGGCGGGCAGTGTGCTTGCGAGCCGGTTGACCGAGCGATCCACCAACAATGTTCTGTTGCTGGAAGCCGGGCAGGATTTCCCGCCTGGCAGCGAACCGGCAGATCTTAATAATAATTTTGTCGCAACAGCCAAGGGCGCTCCGCTCTATACATGGCCTGGTCTGAGCGCCCGTTTTTTGCCTCGTTCCAGCAATGCGCCTGATGAACGTCCGGAACGACGCTATAATCAGGGCCGCGTGATTGGTGGCGGTTCGTCGGTTAATGGCATGTGCGCCAATCGCGGTCTGCCCAGTGACTTTGACGGCTGGGAGGAACTGGGAGCTAAAGGTTGGAATTGGGAAGGTGTCCTGCCTTTTTTCAAAAAGCTTGAAAGTGATCGTGATTTTGACGGCCCGCTTCACGGGGATGAGGGACCGATTGGGCTCCGACGGTTGTTTGAAGATCAATGGCCGGGCTTTACGGCCGCCTCGATAAAGGCTGCCGAAAAAGATGGCTGGAAAAACCTGAAAGACCAAAACGGTGTTTTCGAGGATGGTTACTTTCCTATCCCGATGAACAATATCGATGGCAAGCGGATATCTGCCTCGACAGCGTATCTGACAAATGAAGTCCGGGCGCGTGCCAATTTTGACATGCTGGATCGAGCCCATGTTAAGCGTTTGCTGTTTGACGGTAAGAAAGTCATCGGGGCACGGGTCATTCGTCGTGGTGAAATTTTCGATGTGAAGGCAAAGGAAGTCATTGTTTGTACCGGAGCTCTGCATACGCCGCCGCTTTTGATGCGCTCCGGGATTGGGCCGGAGGCGGAACTCTCGGAGCTTGGCATCGATGTCGTTGCTGACCGGCCAGGCGTTGGTAAGCATCTGATGGAGCATCCTGGCGTTAATTTTGGCGCTTATCTCAAGAAAGAGGCGCGGCTCACAC
Organism: uncultured Alphaproteobacteria bacterium; assembly: GCA_938048165.1. Classification (GTDB taxonomy): domain Bacteria; phylum Pseudomonadota; class Alphaproteobacteria; order MPNO01; family UBA2964; genus UBA2964. The sequence continues at coordinate 23,721 of CALIBP010000120.1, forward strand.
CAGGTCTGCCGACACATATGATTGCGGCGGTGCGCTGGTCGTCTGGTCTTGAAGGCGTGCCTGCGGGCGATATGTATATTGTTCCCACCAACCGTGCCGCCTGGCATCCCATCGGGGATCGCATGGGGATCATGCAGCTCTGGGTGAATAAGTCCTATTCAACTGGAGAGGTGACATTGAAGGCTGATGATATTTTTGGCGAACCCAATGTCGATTTCAACATGTGTTCCGACCGTCGGGATATGGATCGCATGATTGCAGGTGTCCGCGTGATGGCGAAGCTTTGCGCAAGGCCAGAAATTCAGGATGCGGTGCTTGATGTGTTCCCGGTCAGCTATGGAACGCGGGCGCGCAAAGTAGGCGTCTATAGTACTTTCAACCGCGTGCAGACCTGGATTGGCGCGCAAATGATGGATGCTTCTTCCTTTGCTCGCCGCTGGATTATAGAGAACATGATTTCCACCGGCCCTTCGATTGCCGATTTGCTCGAAGATGAGTCCACGATTGAGCAATGGATCCGCAAGACGGTTCTCGGCCATTGGCATGCCTCCTGCACCTGCCGCATGGGGGCAGAAGATGATCCGGGTGCCGTGACAGATCCCGCAGGCCGGGTTTATGGCGTTGAGGGGCTGCGCATATGCGATGCCTCGATCATGCCAATGGTGCCCTGTGCCAATACCAATATATCCACCATTATGATTGGTGAAAAAATATCGGCAACGATCCTTGCGGAATAACCGTCAGGCTTTGGCATCCTGAATGGCGCGCCAGACTTTCTCTGGCGTTGCCGGCATATCCAGATTTTCGATCCCCAGCGGTGCTAATGCATCGACAACAGCATTCATAATTGCTGCCAGCGCACCCACATTGCCGGCCTCGCCAGCACCCTTGGCCCCGACCGGGTTGAGCTTGGTCGGGACCGGGTTATTGTCGAGATCGAAACTGCACATGTCATCAGCCCGCGGCATCCCGTAATCGAGGAACGATCCGGTCAGAAGCTGGCCATCAGCGTCATACTGTATGCCTTCTGTGAAAGCCTGTCCGACACCCTGTCCGATACCACCGTGGATTTGGCCTTCGAGGGTCAGGGCGTTGATGACGGTTCCGACATCATCTGTAACCGAATATTTCAGGATTTCGGTGACGCCGGTTTCCGGTTCAATCTCAACCTCAACGACATGGCAACCATTGGGAAAAGTCGGTGTGCCCGGTGTGAAAGTATCAGTATCAAACAGGCCGCGTTCCATGCCTTCTGGCAATAGATCGCTTCTGTATGACGCCCTGGCCACATCCTGGATAGTGACTTCTTTGTCGGTACCAACGACGCGGAAAGAGCCATTTGAAAATTCGATATCGGCATCGGCTGATTCCAGAATATGGGCGGCAATTTTGGTGCCTTTTTCAAGAATTTTGTCGATCGCCCGGACAGCTGCCGAACTGCCGAGTATGGCGGTACGCGAGGCATAGGTCCCGCCACCATAAGGCAGGGAATCAGTGTCACCATAGGATACCCGGATATCTTCTTCATCGATCCCGAGCGCATCAGATACGACGATCTTGTACATCGTGTCATGGCCTTGACCGTGATCAACAGAGCCGGGGATGACCGTCACTGTGCCGGATTGATCAAACTGGATACTGACGGTTTCGCCGTCCAGCTGAGCGGTTTGTTCGATAAAGTTGGCGATACCAAGACCACGGAGTTTCCCGTCCTTGCGCGCTGCTTCGCGGCGGGCTTCGAAACCGTCATAATCACCCATCTTCAGGGTGTTCTCCATGTTTTCGCCAAATTCACCGCAATCGAGGGTATAGAGCAGGCCGGTTTTAAACGGCATGTCTTCTGGCGGCACAATATTGCGGCGTCGGATTTCCGCCCGGTCCATATTCAATTCGCGTGCGGCATTATCAATCAGTCGTTCCATGACATAGGAGGCTTCCGGGCGACCTGATCCACGAAACGGACCATTGGCGCTGGTATTGGTAAAGACGGCGGAGGCCTCTGCATAAATCAACGGCGTTTTGTACGTTGCAGCTAATCCACCAAGGTGACCGGCGGGTGAAATTGTTCCGCCGGGGTCGAGCCAGGCACCAATATTACAAATATTGCTGACCTTCAGGGCCAGGAATTCGCCAGTTTCGCTGACCGCCAGCTGCGCGTCGGTGAGCTGGTCCCGGTCATGATAATCCGTAACATGGCCGTCGCTGCGTTCACAAACCCAGCGAACGGGTCGGCCAATTTTTTTGGCGGCCCACATGCAGGCGTGATTTTCTGGCGCGTGGCCGCCTTTCATGCCAAAACTGCCGCCGACATCGGGTGTGACCATTTTGACAGCGGTTTCCGGCACTCCGAAAACGTCAATTGCCAAAGTTTTTCGCAAAAGATGCGGTCGCTGGGTGCCCCCCATCAGGATGTAGCGGTCAAACCGGTGGTCGTAATCGCCAATGCAGGAGCGGGGTTCCATCGTGTTGGCTGTGATCCGATTTATTTTTGTGGTCAGCCGCGTGACGTGATGCGCAGAAGCGATCGCTGCTTCTACCGCCTCTTTGTTTCCCGCCGTATAAAAATAACCCTCATTGTCGTCGCAACCTTCGTGCAGGACGGGTGCGCCTTCTGCCCTTGCCTGAGTGCCCTCCGTGATCACCGGCAGGAGATCGTACTCGACCACAATCTGTTCAGCAGCGTCTTTGCCGAGATTGACAGACTCTGCGACCACCATGGCAACGATGTCGCCGGTGACCTTTACCTCTTTATGCGCAATCGCGTGGCGGGTTGGCACATATAAGGGAGAACCATCGCGACGAACCCGATTATGCCCCGCCGGGTGTTGGCCATGGCCATCTGCTACCCAGTCTTCGCCGGTATAGATTGCAATGACGCCCGGCATGGATCGCGCCGCTTCGCAGTCAATACTGACAATGCGCGCATGGGCATGCGGGGTGCGCAGCATATAGGCATGGCATTCGTTTGGTAATCTGATGTCGTCGACATAGCGGCCACCGCCGCGTAGCAAACGGGGGTCTTCGGTACGCGGCACCGATTGACCCATTGCAAATTGTCCCACGATTCCTCCCTGAACAGCGTTCTTTATTTATGCGCTATCCTGACCCCCTCACGGGCTTCGATCAAGGCCGACAGGTAAATTCCTTAAGCCAAATCAGGGAAACGTTTCAGCAGGCCAGCCTCTTTTTCAAAACTATGGGCGACTGTAAGTACCGTTGCTTCGTCCCAGTTACGCCCGACGATTTGCGCCCCGATCGGCATGCCGTCGTCAAAGAACCCGGCGCGCACAGTCTGGACGGGGTGCAGGGACAAATTGAACGGCACCGCGATCATCGGCACGTCAAGGAAAGGGAAGGGCGCTTTGTCATCCAGTGGTGGCTGCGGTGTCAGCATCGCCGTCGTGATAATGACGTCATATTCGGTGAGCGCTGTTTCAATTTCCTCGAGCAGCTCGGTACGTCGCCGCTGTGCCTGAATGTAATCGACAGCCCGGACGAGACTGCCCAGCATCATACGGTTGCGCGCCAGGGGACCAAAATCCTCCCAATGGTTCTGGAGGTTTTCTTCGTGAATGGTGAACGCTTCGGCTGGCAGGATGACGCGGCCAACAGCATGCCAGTCGATCAGTGGAGAGACATTTATTTCCCCGACAGTCGCGCCAAGATCACGAAGCGTGTTGCCAACGCCGTCGATAGCTTTGACAATTTCCGGAGGGGCTTCGAAATCATCTGTATAGAAGTGGCGGATCATTCCAATCTTGAGCCCTCTTACGCCTGCATTCAGCGGCGTAATATAGTCAGACACGGGTGTTTCAACGCTGCCCGGGTCGCGTTCGTCATGCCCTGCCAGGGCTTGCAGCATGAGGGCGCTGTCCTCAGTGGTCCAGGTCATTGGTCCGACGCAATCGAAGGAAAAGGACAGGGGTAAATCACCAAAGGCGCTGACGCGGCCAAAGGTTGCCTTCATCCCGGCGACGCCACAAAACGCTGATGGTGTGCGGATAGAGCCGCCAGCATCACTACCAAGCGCGCCAAGGCAAAACCCAGCGGCGACTGCCGCGCCTGAGCCGCTGCTCGACCCACCGGTGGAGCGCGTGATGTCCCAAGGATTGCGCGCAGGCGGATAGAGCGCGTCGAAGGTCGGCCTACCGCCGAAGGTGAATTCATAGGTGTTGAGTTGGCCCATAAAGATGGCACCGGCATCGCGAAGTTTGGTGACTACGGCGGCGTCTTCGTCGGCCTCAAAATTCTGCATAACTCGGGAATTGGATGTCGTCTTGTAGCCCTTTAGATAAAAGACGTCTTTCAGCCCGATGGGGATGCCGTGCAGAGGGCCGCGATAGTGTCCCGCCTCAATTTCCTTTTCAGCCTGTTTGGCGGCAGCTCGCGCTTCATCGGCAAAGATCGTGTGGAAGGCCTGTATGGTCGGCTCAAATTTCTCGATGCGCGCCAGGCAGAGTTCCACCAAACCGACGGGAGAGAGCATACCGGCTTTTATCTGGCGGGCGGCTTCAGCGATGGTTGGGACGCCACGGTCTACATTCATCGTCATGATCCCTTTGGTGGTTTGGGGGAATAGACCGGCAGCATGCGGACATCCCAGCTACGGCCCGTTTTGCGGGTTCTCGCCGCTAGCCCCATGAGGGACGAATAGGCTTTGCGAAGATGTTGTTTTTCCTGCTCTGAAACAGGGACGCCCGAGGCCCGGATCAACCCCTCAAACATAACATCGTCGTCTGCGACTGGTTTGTCATCTGATGCCATGGTGTCCCTCCGTGCGATAAATTCCCTGTAATTTCACAGGACCGTATGAGTCGCGCAAGAGGGTCTGACGGCGGCATGTTGATATAAATCCAGAACCATGGTGCGATAGAGGTCACAGAATTACATCAGTGGAGAATAGGAGATGGCTGAATTTACCGGAGGCTGCCTTTGCGGGGCGGTTCGTTATGAAGTGAACGGCGAGCCGGTACGGGTTGCGCAATGTCACTGCGATGATTGTCGTCGTGCGACTGGCTCGGCCTTTGCCACCAATGTGTTTGTTAAAGAAGAAGATTTAACGGTGCTGCAGGGTGAAACCAGCCGCTATCAGCATACCGCCGATAGCGGCAGCACGATGACCAAGGAATTTTGTGGCAAGTGTGGATCACAGCTGTTCGGTTCCGGGTCGAGCGCTGAAGGGATAAAGAATATCAAGATCGGCACAATCGATGATGTCGGCGATATCAGACCGCAGATCGAAGTCTTTACGTCCAAGTCACTGCCCTATACGCCGCCGCTGGATTTCACTGAAAAATTTGAAAAAGGCCGTCCGCGGTAACGCAGCAGATCGAACAAGATAAATGATTTCTCATGTCTGATTCTGCGGTGCTGAAATACGACTATGTGATCGTCGGTGGCGGTTCTGCGGGGTGCGTTCTCGCGGCCCGCCTCAGTGAACGCTCGTCGAATAACGTATTGTTGCTGGAAGCGGGGGAAGACCACCCGCCGGGTGATGTTCCGCCCGAACTGCTCGATAGTTTCGCGGGCACGGCGCACAGCAATCCACGCTTTACCTGGTCTGGCTTTACCGCGGCCTTTCAGCCTAAGCCCAGCAATGCGCCTGATGAGCGCAATCGTCCGCGCTATACGGCGGGTCGGGTGATGGGTGGTGGATCATCGATCAACGGCATGTGCGCCAATCGAGGTCTGCCATCGGATTACGATGAGTGGGAAGAAAAGGGTGCTAAGGGTTGGGGCTGGGATGGTGTCCTGCCTTATTTCAAGAAGCTTGAGAGTGATCGTGACTTTGACGGACCGATGCACAGTGCTGAGGGGCCGATCGGGATCAGGCGGTTATTCCCGGATCGCTGGCCGGGCTATACCAGCGCGGTCATGCAGGCCGTTAAGGAAAGCGGCTGGGAAAATATCGAGGACCAGAATGGCGTGTTCTCGGATGGGTATTTCCCGCTATCGATCAACAACATTGATGACCAGCGGGTATCGGCGGCGACGGCCTATTTGACCCGCGAAGTTCGGGCGCGGGCAAATTTCTCGATCATCGATCAGGCGATGGTTCAGCATCTGTTATTTGAGGGCCGTCAGGTCGTCGGTGCCCGGGTACGTCGCCCTGATGGTGAGATGGATGTTCGAGCCAAGGAAGTCATCGTCTGCGCAGGTGCGTTACAGTCGCCGACGATGCTACTGCGTTCTGGTATTGGGCCAGCGGATGAACTCACGGCGTTGGGAATCGATGTCGTTGCCGACCGCGCCGGTGTTGGTAAACATCTGATGGAGCATCCCGGCGTTAATTTTGGTTCCTATATGAAGCCGGGATCACGCCTCACCCCTGGTCTTAGACGACAAATGCTCGCCGGGCTGAGATGGTCTTCAGGGCTTGAGGGCATCCCAGCGGGGGATATGTATCTGGTGCCCACCAATAAAGCTGCCTGGCATGACATCGGCTCACGGCTCGGCTTGGTAATGATCTGGGTGAACCGATCTTATTCGACCGGCGAGGTCAAACTTAAGTCACCCAACCCCGCCATTCGCCCCGATGTTGATTTTGATATGTGTTCCGATCCGCGTGACCTCGAACGGTTGGTGATGGGGACGCGTATGGCTGTAAAGTTGCATCAGCATGAATTGATCCGGGAAGCGGTACATGAAATCTTTCCCATCAGCTACAGCCCGCTGGCCCGCAAGATCGCTGTCTATAGCCCGTGGAACAAGTTTCAGACCTGGCTTGGTGCACAGGTAATGGATGCGCTACCACCAGCCCGAAAATGGATCATCAAGAACATGATTGCCGATGGCCCGTCGATTGATGAGCTCCTTGCGGACCAGGTAGTTATGGAGCAGTGGATTAGATCAACGGTGCTCGGTCACTGGCATGCATCCTGCACTTGCCGAATGGGTGCAGAAAACGACCCTGGGGCGGTGACAGATCCGTCGGGACGAGTCTATGGCGTAGGCGGATTGCGGGTTTGCGACGCGTCAATCATGCCAATGGTGCCGTGCGCCAATACCAACCTGCCGACGATAATGGTTGGCGAGAAAATTGCGGCGACAATCCTTTCCGAATAAGAAACCCTCACTTTGACGTGTAGCGTCATTGACATGTGATATAAATCATAGTCTAAATTATACTGTTATTTCAGGGATTTATTAATGAGTAGGGAAACCTGTTATATTTAGTAAATTTAGGAAGTGCCTGGTGGTTTCTAGAAAATTGCCATCATCAGTAGAGTCCAAGGGTATACACGAAGTTGATATACATGTTGGCAGTCGGGTACGTCTCCGACGCCGCATATTGGGCATAAGCCAGACCAAGCTTGGTGATGCGCTGGGCTTAACTTTTCAACAAATTCAGAAATATGAGAACGGCAGTAATCGGATTTCGGCGAGTCGGCTCTTTGAAATCAGCCAAATTCTGAGCGTTGAACCTGAGTTTTTCTTCCTCGGATTGCCGACTTACGGGACAAGTTCAACTGGTACTGATCAGCCGGTCGATCCCGATGAGCAAGGCATTACACAAAGTGATCCTGAAATTTATCGAAGTGGGGAGACTCTCGCATTCGTTCGTGCTTATTATCTCATCCGGGATAAATTGGTGCGGACCCGTGTCTTCAAGCTTGTAAAATCACTTGGCAATGAGGACGACGGTGACTGACCAATTTTCCTGAAAGCAGACTGGCGAGGTGAGGGGAGTCCCAATGCCGGACGGCTCGAAGGAGACACGGCCTTTATCGGTACAAGACAAGAAGTCCTTGCTTCTTGCGCATACATTTATTGAATCCCTGGATGACGAAGATGTCGACCGGCTGGCGCATCATGCGCGTCTGATGACCTTCAGTACCGGCGAGACAATTTTTCAGTACCGGCGAGACAATTTTTCGCAAAGGCGATCCCGGTGTCAGCATGCTGGTGGTGATCAAAGGCTGTGTCCGGATCAGTACGATCACATCCGCTGACCGAGACGCTATTTAGTCCCTTATCAAGCTGGCTATAGAAATCACGCTTGAACGGGCCCGCGACGTAGCGCGGATGGCAGTCGCTACAAATCTACGTTATAAAATCCTACTATCTTCCTGTTCGTATCGCGGCATCCGGTAGAGTGTGACGGGATTTCGTGAGACAGTTTTTGTTTTTCAACTGGTCAGGCTGAGCGTTTTGTCTCTCCACCGGTTCTTTGGTAGTGAGTATCTATGCCCAGCTCTGCAACCGGCGCTGCCGTTCTAATCGTCCTCGGGATTTTAACGGCCTTTGGCCCCATGTCGATGGACATGTATTTGCCAGCCTTACCAGAGTTGGTGGATTTCTTTCGGACCACCCCAGGCAAGGCTCAATTGACGCTTAGTGCCTTTACGATCGCTTTTGGTGCCGGACAGCTGGTTTATGGACCGGTCTCTGATCGAATAGGCCGTCGCAACGTTTTGCTGGTGGGTATCGCGATCTACTCGGTCGCGAGCATTCTCTGTGTATTAGCCGACACAATTAACGAGTTGATCCTGGCGCGTTTCTTTCAGGCCATTGGGGGTGCTGCAGGGATTGTTTTGTCACGGGCCGTTATTCGTGACCTGTACGATAAGCTCGAAGGCGCTCGGGCCTTGTCGCTTATGCTCCTGATCCCATCACTTGCGGCTTTGATTGCACCTTTCGTCGGCGGCTATCTGTTAAAATTCTTTGCCGATTGGCGCCTGATTTTCTGGGTGCTGTCGGCGTTCGGTATTATTGCTTTCATCCTCGGTGTTCTCAGGCTGCCTGAAACTCACCCGCCTGAGAAACGGGTGAAATCGAGCGTCAGCAAAATCATGCGCGATTATTGGATCGTCCTCTGCCATAGGCGCGCCGCGGGTTATATGATCTGTGGCGGACTGTCTTTTGCGACGATGTTCGCACAGCTATCCGGCACCCCATTTATCTACATTGATCTCTTTGGTGTCGCGCCGGAAGATTTTGGCATTCTGTTCGCGCTGAACATCTTTGCCATCATGATCGGCTCCTACCTCAATAGCCGTCTGGTCATCCGGTTTGGCGTACGCCGTATGCTTGCGGTCGGGACGACGCTAGCGTTGCTCGGTGGCATAGGGCTTGCGGCCAGCGCGGCCTATGGCGGTTTTGGTCTCTTCGGAATCGTCATCCCGGTAGTCATCTTTATGATGCCCCATAATATGGTGAATGCGAACGCCACCGCAGGGGCGATGGAATATTTCCCACACCTCGCCGGGACGGCATCGGCGATGCTTGGTTTTGTCAGGTTTGGGACCGGTGCCCTGGTGGGAGCCTTGGTCGGGTATTTTCACGATGGCACCGCTTTGCCAATGTCTTATATCATTGCCGGCTGTGTGATCGGCAGCGCCGCGGCCTTCTGGTTTCTCACCGGTGATCCCTCCGAGGAACCCGCTAAACCGGTTTGAATTTCGGCAAGGAAAGGTCGCTGGTCGCGTCTTCGAAGATCACCTCCACCGGCATGTCACATTTGACCTCGTCAACAGGGACCCCAATGACATTACTGAGCATCCGTGCGCCTTCCTCCAATTCGATAACCGCGACGGCATAGGGTATCGCGCCGTCCCAGCCTTTGTGATAAAGCCTGTGAAAGACGACAAAACTAAATACGGTGCCTTTGCCGGAAGACGCAACCCATTCAATATTGCGACTGCCACAGCCTGTGCAAACGGTAGACGGCGGAAACCAGTGATGCTCGCAGTCTGAACATTTTTGGATCATTAGCTGATGGTTCTTTGCGCCCTCCCAAAACGGAAGAGACTCCGGTCCCGGGACGGGTATGGCTTTTGCGTAATCATCAGACATCAGGCCGCTCCCAGAATAAGAGTAGATTCACAGACCGTGTTGCCCCCGTGACCGGAAACCAATCCGATCTCGGCTTTTGGCACCTGACGTTCGGGGCCGTAGATGCCTTGCAGTTGCCGAACACCCTCTACGACCTGGAGCATACCTTCAACATGGGCTTCCGATAGCTGGCCGCCAGAGGTGTTGGTCGGCATTGCGCCATCGAGCGCCAGCGCGCCCGACGCGACAAATTCACCCCCTTCGCCTTTTTTACAGAAACCGTAATCCTCAAGCTGAACCAGGACCATGTAGGTAAAGCAGTCATAGATTTGCGCGTAATCGATATCTTCCGGACCAACACCGGCCATTGCATAGGCTGTTTTGCCAGACTGGATCGCGCCGGTATGGGTCATGTTGTTGCCGTTGAACCAGCCGCTGATATTATTGCCGGTACCAAAGCCTTTGATCAGCACCGGTTTTTGACGCAAATCTTTTGCCCGTTCAGCAGAGGTCACAACAACCGCTCCAGCAGCATCGGTTTGTAGTGAACAATCAAACAGGCTGAACGGTTCAACAATCATCCGCCCGCCGAGATAATCCCCCATGGTCAGCGGCTTCTTCATTACCGCGTCGGGATTGTTCAGCGCGTGGTTCCGAAAGGCGACAGAAATCGCGCCAAACTGTTCGCGCGTCGTGCCATAATCATGCATATGGCGCTGTGCGCCGAATCCATGCGCGGCGATCGCGCCGTAATAACCAAACTCAGGCCCGAACTCCATGCCATACATTTGCTGTGGACGGCCGGAACCCCGCATATGATTTTCCTTGTTGGCATGGACGCGCGACCAGTTATCCCGGCCATAGCCAACCAGAACACAGCTTGCCATGCCGGCATCGATGGCCATGGCGGCGAGTGCCACCCCCATCACCTGGCTGGCGCCGCCATTGGTCAGGGTTGTGGAGAAGCTCGCGTCGATGCCGAGCCGTTCCCCCATTACCTGGTGAAACGTGTAGATCTCATCCGGTCCGCGGCAGATCAGGCCATCAACGTCCTGTGTCGTGAGCCCGGCATCATCGAGCGCATTGAGCATTGCTTCTTCGAGTAACCCCTGCGCCGAAACGCCGGGGACTTTGCCCAACCGACTATGACCCGCACCAACGAGGGCATATTTATCCCGTAAATGGGTAGATGGTTCGATCATTCTGCCGCCCCTGCTTTTTTCGCTATCCTCTGTAAGATTTCCTCGGTGTGCTCACCATGTAATGGGGCAGCCGTTCGAATTTCGGGTGGTGTGTCTGACATGCGAACACCGCTTTCGACCAGCTTGACTGACCCGACCTTGGGATGCGGGACGTCGCGCACCATTCCGAGGTGCTGTACCTGTGGATCGGCCAGTGTTTCATCGAGCGTATAGATCGGCGCCGATGGGACATCTTCTTCCAATAGTCTGTTGAGCCAATGTTCGCGTGGTTTGGTTTTAAAGACATCGCCTAACAGAATTTCAAGCTCGTCGTAATTATGGCGCCGCTCCGCCTTGCCAACGAACCGGTCGTCATCAAACCACTCTTCGTGGCCTACGACCTTGCAGAGTCCCTTCCAGAATTTTGGTGGAGAAGACAGGTGGATGACGAACGGTTTTCCGTCGCTGGCGACAAAGGAATAGACCTGCGCTGTTTGGGTTCGGGTTTTCCGGCCCGGGACTTTACCTTCTTCAAAATAGCGGGCGGCATTCTCTCCCAGGAAGGATAGGGTCGCAGTGAGAAGGGAGGTCTCGACGCGCTGACCTTTGCCGGTTCTTTCGCGAGCTGCGAGCGCTCCCAAACAACCATAGGCCGCCATCATGCCGGTCAGATGATCGGAAAGAGAAATGCCCATACCCTTGGGGGCTTCCAGATCTGTCAGAACCGAGAGCAGACCCCCCATCGCCTGGCCAACCGTGTCATAGCCGGGCCGTTTGGCGTAAGGCCCGGTGCCGCCAAACCCGGTGACCGAGCAATAGACGAGCCGTGAATTGAGGGCCGATAATTTGTCATAGCCGAGACCCAGCCGATCCATCGTGCCAGGACGGAAGTTTTCGATCAGCACGTCGGCCTCTGCTGCTAACGCTACCGCGGCAGCCACGCCCTCTTCGGACTTCAAATCAAGAATAATGCTCTTTTTATTACGATTTACTGAGCCAAAGGTCGCAGAATAGTCTGCTGCCCCCCAGCCGCGAAATGGATCACCGGATTTAGGATCTTCCACCTTGATAATCTCGGCACCGAGATCGCCCAGCATCATGCCGGCATAGGGCCCGGATACATAAGAGGCGAATTCCAGAACGGTTATGCCTTCCAGAGCTGTTGTCATTAGTTTGCTCCCTTTTGCCAGCGTTTATGCGGATTTGCCGACTGTTTTTCTGAATCCTATCCTTCGTCCGTAAACCGCACAAGCCATGCTCGTTCACTAGCTCCTTGTGAGGCTAATCTATTTCAGGAAATCGTATCGCCGCCCGTTTCAACCTGTTCCTATAAGGTCTAAAATATCTGCGAAATTAAAACCTGGAGGCTAATATGGGATCGATTGATTCAGACGCGCATGTCATCGAATGCGAAGCGACCTTTAACTATATGGATCCGGAATTTGAGCACCTGAAGCCAATGGTGGTAGTGCAAAAATCCGGAACGGCGGAACTTGACCTTGAAGGCCGGGCGCAGACCGAATACTGGATCATTGATGGCAAGCTGCAGCCCAAGGAAGGCAATATCGGTTCCAACACATCGAAGGAATCGCGCGAAATGCTTGATGTGCAGGCGCGGCTCGATCACATGGATGAGCTGGAAATCGATGTGCAGGTTCTCTACCCGACGGTTTTCCTGCGGGCCTGGACCCAGAACCCGGAGTTGGAACTAGCTCTGTGCCGATCCTATAACCGCTGGCTTGCTGATATCTGGTCAAAGGCGCCGGATCGCTTGCGCTGGGTGGTTATGCCACCTTTGCTGCAGATGGATAAGGTGCGCGAAGAACTCGAATTCGCTAAAGCGAATGGTGCCTGTGGCATTTTTATGCGCGGGCTTGAATGTGAACGCCGCGTCGCGACGCCTTATTTCTACCCGCTGTTTGATATGGCGGCGGAACTGGACATGCCGATCTGTTTCCATTCCGGTAATAACAGCTTTGCGGTGCGCGATATCTACGCCAAGGAATGCGGCTTTGGCCGCTCCAAACTGCCGGTGGTGTCAGCCTTCCATAATTTGTTGATGGATGGCATCCCCGAAAAATGGCCAACCGTCCGCTGGGGATTTGTTGAGGTGAGTGCGCAGTGGATTCCCTATGCCCTCAACGACATGGACATTCGTTTTGGCCGACGTGGACGTGAGCTGTCTGACACCATCATGGCAGACAACAATATCTATGTGGCCTGTCAGGTAACCGACGACCT
>CALIBP010000121.1 GCA_938048165.1 uncultured Alphaproteobacteria bacterium
TATTTCCGATGATGTGAAGCGGGTTCCCAAGCGCGCCAATATGTTCACCCGCGCCGCCAAGGGGGATCTCGGCAAGAAAGCACAGTTCGAAAGAACGCATCGTTTTGCCAAGACCCCACTAAGTGCCGCTTTGCGCAGCATGTCAACGACGCATGACGATATCCATGATGGGCCTGTCGCTCCCGACATTGCGCCGATTATCACGGACCCTAAAGAGGTTGCCGAGCATATCAAATCCATGTGCATGTTCCTCGACGCTGATATGGTGGGGGTTTGTGAAGTGCCGGACTATGCCTGGTACAGCCATGACAATGATGGCACGCCGATTGAGCCCTATCACAAATATGCAATTGTCATTGTCACTGATCAGGGGTTTGAAACCCTTGATGCGGCCTCTGGTGACGACTGGATCAGCAATGTGCAGAGCCAGCGCGCTTATCTTATGGGCTCGACGATAGCCTGCACGGTCGCAGATTATATTCGCCAGCTGGGCTATCCGGCTCGGGCGCAGACCGCAACCAAATCCGATGTATTGCATCTACCCCTAACATTGTTGTCGGGAATGGGTGAATTGAGCCGGATTGGTGAGCTAGTCCTCAACCCGTTTTTGGGACCGCGGTTTAAAACACATGTCGTTACGACGGACCTTCCCATGCAGATCGATAAGCCGATTGATTTCGGTCTGCAGGACTTCTGCAACAAGTGCATGAAGTGTGCCAATGAGTGCCCGTGCAACGCAATCTCATTTGGCGACAAGATCATGTTCAATGGCTATGAGATGTGGAAGCCTGACACCGAGAAATGCACGCTCTATCGGGTGACCAATCAAAAAGGCGCTTCCTGCGGCCGTTGCATGAAAATGTGCCCTTTTAATAAAGAGGGGCTGCTCACACATCGCTTCGCGCTGTGGCTTGCCATCAAAGTGCCACCGCTGCGCGGCTTGCTGGCGCGCATGGATGACTGGTTTGAATATGGCAAGCGGACGGTTGCCAATAAATGGTGGTGGAATCACGAAAATATCGATGGTCAATATGTGATTGCCCAAGGGGAAAATGAGCGAGACCTGAAAAAGGAATTCACGCCGCGGAGCGAAGATCGCTACGCGGTGTTTCCGCCGGACACTATGCCGCCCCCCGTTCATGATGAACCATTTCCCATCGACCGGCTAGCCGGGGTTAAGCGTCGTGCTGAGGCAGAGAAACCGCCAAAGTAGCGCCGAATAATATATGCCAGTTGCCTGAATTAGATTGGCGGATCATTATAGTTCCAAACAAATTCGCCGATATACCGGCAAGGAGGAAGATATGGCCAGAAGCCTTCATGAAAGACCTGAAGTAACGCCCGAGCGCGAAGCATTTTATGACAAGATAGATCCGCTTGCTGTTGCGCCGCTATGGGAACGGCTTTTCACCTTTATGAAAAAAGAACCGGAGATGCGGGCTGATCCCCATGTCTGGAAATATGACGAAATTCGCCCCAGCTTGATGGAAACCGCAACGCTGATTACGGCAGAAGAAGCCGAACGTCGCGTGCTCATTCTTGAGAATCCTGCCTTGAAGGGCGAGACTGCTGCCAGCGATTCTATGTTTGCTGGTTTCCAGCTTATTATGCCAGGCGAGGTCGCGCCAACGCATCGCCATTCACCGGCGGCCCTGCGCTTTATTGTTGAGGGCGAGGGGGCCTATACCGCGATCAATGGCGAAAAGGCACCGATGAAACCGGGTGATCTGATTCTGACCCCATCAGGCGTATGGCATGATCATGGCAATGTCGGAACCACACCTGTGGTTTGGCTCGACGGACTCGATATTCCGTTGATCCGGACTTTGGGGACGATGTTCACCGATCTCTACGAAGATGGCGGTGTACATCCCGAGGGACGTCCGCAATTTGATAATGTTGCGCGCTACGGCGCCAATATGCGGCCAATGAATTATAAATCCGATGAATTGCATTCCCCGGTTTTTCACTATCCCTACGATGAAACCCGGAGTGCATTGATGAGTCTCAAGAAAGCAGATGAAGTTGATCCGTTCCACGGCATCAAGATGCAGTATATCAATCCGAATACGGGCGCACCGGTAATGCCCACCCTGGATTGTTACATGGAACTGCTTCCGGCAAAAATGACAACCCAGGAGTTCCAGTGCACCGCGACATGGATTTATTCGGTCGTTGAAGGTACGGGCCGAACAGTCATCAACGGCACCCCTTACGAATGGGGTCCACGCGATGTGTTTGTCGTGCCGGGGTGGTTGCCGCATCATCATGAGTGTGATGACGACGACGCGTTCCTGTTCAGCTTTTCAGATAAAGGTGTTCACGAGAAACTTGGGCTTTATCGCGAAAGGCGCGGTAACGTCACCCACTGATCAAAAATTAGGTCAAAGAAAAAGGGCTGCTAAGAAGCAGCCCTTTTTTGTATCTGGTTCGCTGCGATTAGCGGACGCGGGCGTCGAAGAATTCGCCTTTGCCGGGGCCAACGCCTTCTTTTTGTTCTTCAAGATCAAGGCGTTCGTCCTTAATGTCCGGCGCCCAGGTCACGACCTGCAGGATTTCGAGATCAACATCGCCGGTACTGGCGAACCAGTATGCATTGCCATGTGGCATGATGATGCCTTCCTGCGGTCCAAAGACACCGAGAACCTCGTCATCCGGGCCGTAAAATGTGACTTCGCCTTTCAAGCACATCCACAGCCCATCCATACCGGTATGGATGTGCATATTATTGTCGCCCTGACCTTTTTTGACGATCTGAACGGCACCGCGAAGTAATCCGGATGTGCCAAGGGTGACAATGGATTTGCCCGCTTTTAGCCCTTCGGGTTTTTTGTAGTCGAAAATCTGGGGTGCGCGCGCTTTCTGCTGCGCTTCTTCTATCAAGTCTTCTTTGCGTGCAGCCATGAATACCTCCATTAATTAGATGGTTTATCTTCCGCTTTTTTATAAACGCGCGCAAGGAGGTCCATCAATGTGTGACGCTCTTCCGTCGAAAGCTCCCGGGTCATATATTGCTCGTGCGTGCTGACCAAATTATTCAGTTCGGATAGCAGTGTTTGGCCCAATTCCGTTAGTTTTAGAGCGTGAGATCGCCGATCAGTAGCGGAAACCTCCCTGACTACCAATTCCCGGTCTTCGAGTCGGTCAATGATTTGCACGAGTGTGGACCGGTCAAATCGCAGAGCACTGGCAATTGCCGACTGGCTGATGCCTGGATTGGCATCTATCAGAACCAGGGCACCATATTGTGGAGGTGATATCTCGACCTCGCCAATGGTTTTGCTGAAATGCTGAAAAACGGCAACTTGCGCACAGCGCAGGTTGAAGCCGATTAAATCAGGCAGAGATGCCATATCGATGGTATCGGGTTTGTCCGTATTTTCAGCCATCAGGTGCCAATTACTCGGCGATTTTCAGGGTCAAATCGCAGACACCGTCAACATGGACGACGATTTCTTCACCGCGATTTACCGCTCCAACACCTTCCGGTGTGCCGGTGTAAATCAGATCGCCTGGTTCCAGTGTTACGAGACCGGAGAGATAAGAAACGCTCTCAGGCATATTCCAGATCATATCACCGATATCGCCGGACTGACGGGTTTCGCCATTGACGGTCAGGGTGATGGCACCGTCCGTTGGATGGCCAATAGACGATGCTGGATAAATTTCACTGCAGGGCGCAGAAGCATCAAATCCTTTGCCCATATCCCACGGACGGCGCATGCCTTTCGCTTCTTCCTGAAGATCACGTCGCGTAAGGTCGATACCAACGCCATAACCAAAGATGTGGTCATTTGCGTTATCGACGGAGATATTGGCACCGCCTTTTCCGATAGCGGCAACCAACTCTGCTTCGTAATGGAAGTTTTCCGTCGCAGGCGGATAGGGGATGGTCGCACCGTTCTGAACAATGGCATCAGCTGGTTTCAGAAAGAAAAACGGTGGCTCGCGCTCGTCGGCACCCATCTCGCGGGCATGGGCCGCATAGTTCCGGCCAATGCAGTAAATCCGGCGCACGGGAAACCGATCTTCACTGCCGACAACGGGAACGCTGGGTAGGTCCCAACTCGGAATTGCATAGCTCATTAACGTCACTCCAGATCAAATTTATATTGGGCGTGAATGTGGCCTAATGGGGCCCAAAGGGCAAGGAGCACTGCACTGAATTTTGGGGCTAGTTTTAGGCTCGTGCGTCCCTAATTAGGATAGGATAGAATAGTCGAAACAACGCGTTCATGAGGCAGAAATGACATTTCCAAATCGTCCGCTCGAAGCAATCGAACATTGGCATGCCCATGTTTACTATGACCCCGAAAACACGAAGGAAGTCGCTGCCGGCCTTCGTGAAAAAATCGTCGAAGAGTTTCCGGAGACGACGATGGGACGCTGGCATGACGAAATTGTCGGTCCGCATCTTGTCTCCATGTATCAGGTCGCTTTCGAGGTTGATCAGTTTGACCGGTTGGTCCAATGGCTGGCGGTTAATCGTGATGGGTTGAACGTATTGGTGCATCCCCATACCGACAACGCCTATAACGACCATTTGGTGTATGGCTTCTGGCTTGGCGATAAATTGCCGCTGAACGAAGAGCGTCTTATCCGTATGGCCGACCGGGCATCGCGATAAGATACGTTTCTCAATTCGTGGTCTTGCCGTGTCGGGACCGGGCTTTTACAACATAGGTTATGACTTTTCCCCTAGATCCTCTTAATGCAGCGCTTGATCGGCTGTCCGGTCACTCATTTTACAGTGACAAATTGCCGAAGAGTGTTGCCGATGCCGCCGAATTCGCCAACGCGGTCCCTCTGATGTCGCGCCCTGATTTGGTCGCCGAGATGCAAAAGGCTGGCTATGGCGCTTTTGGGGACACCAAGCCAGTTCGCATGAATATGAGCCCGATGGGCGGTGGACTGGTCCCGGTAATGCAGACCCGACGCGATCTGGATCGTATGATCAGCGCGTGCCGAACCCATCTTGATGCCTGCGGTGTTGAAGAAGGTGACGTCTGCGCCGTGTTTTTTGGCTATCACCTGTTTGTTGCTGGGCTGTTCTATCAGACCCAGATGGAAGCGCATGGTGTTACCTGTATTCCGCTTGGTCCGGGTGAGGCAGATCGCGCCGTTGATATTTGCAACGCGCATAACGTCAATATCCTGGCGGGCAATCCCAGCTTCTCGCTGCGGCTTCTCGAGGCTGGCGTGAAGCCGCCAAAAGTCTTCTTTGCCGGTGGCGAGGCCTTCACGGGTAATCCGACCCTGTATAACGCGGTGGCGGATGCGATGCCGGGGACCATGCTGGTTGATGCTTTTTCCTTGTCGGAAGTTATGCCTGTTGGGAGGACGTTCCCGGGCGGACAGGGTGTCCATGTTTTCGATGAACTGGTCTATGCCGAGGTGATCGATCCCGAGACATTGCAGCCGGTCGCTGATGGTGAACGTGGTGAACTAGTGCTGACTCATCTGCAAAAAGAAGCACAGCCACTGGTCCGGTATCGCACCGGTGATCTGACGGTGAAGATCACGACACCAACCGTGTTTGGCCGGACGGTTTGTTTGCCCAATGTGGTCTTTGGCCGGACGGACGAGATGGTGAAGGTAAAGGGCGTCAAGCTGTACCCGTCGGAGATACGCGCTGTCCTGCTCGGTATCGACGGGCTAGACGGCACTTACAGGCTTACGGTCTCTGCCAAGACGGGCGGCGGCGATACGCTATCGCTGGCGCTCAAGGGGACGGCTGGAGATGATGCCGCTGAACTTGTTTCACGGCGCTTTAAAAGTCAGACACTGATTTCTGTAGATGAAATTTCAATTGTGGCGGAGCTGGAGGATGGCCCATCACTGATTGACCAAAGGGGAAAATAAAATGGCGGGCGGAAACTGGCGTTTGATCGTCGATGAGAACTCATACGCTGATTTTTCGGTTTCGGTGTCACCCGCTATTGAAAAGGCCGTCGTCAATGGTGAGGCGCCGCCGACCGTCTATCTCAATATCTTTGATGTTGATTCCATCACCATCGGCGTGAATGAAGATCCCGAGCAGGCACTGGATCTTGAGTTTTGCAGTCAAAACGGCATTTCGTTTCGTCGCCGCCCGAATGGTGGTGGGCCGGTCTATGCCGGGGCTGGCTCCGCATTTTTGGTATTCTTTCTGCCGACCAGCCATCCGGAAGTTCCAGAAACAACAACTGAAGCCTTTCCTAAAGTTCTAACCGCTTTCGCCGAGACACTGGCGCAGCGCTACGGCTTTCCGGCGGAGTACCGCCCTCTGAATGATGTTCAGGTCGAAGGCCGTAAATTGGTGCCGACATCTCTTAAGATTGAAAACGGTGTCATGACATTTCGCATCGTCATCAATGTAAAGCCGATTGATACGGAACTTGCCGGCAAGATCATGCCGATGCCGCCGGAAAAGGTGAAAGATAAAGTGCTAAAGGATATGACCTCGCGTTTTACCTGTCTCGAACGCGAAGCGGGCAAGCCTATCGACACAGCCGAGCTTGAGGCCATGGTGCGGGAAGCAACTGCACATGCTTTTGGTGAGGAGACGTTGGAAAATGGCTCCGTGATTGATGTTGAGCACGGTTATGCGGATGAATTCCGCGCTGAATATGAGAGCGATGACTGGCTGTTTGCCAAAAGCGAAAAGACGCGGTTTGCGGGACTCCTGCAACAGGGGGATACGGTCGGCCTGGGCCGGGCGAAGGCAATGGGGGGTCTGATCTGGGCGACGCTTGTGTTGCGTGATGGCAAGGTGCTCAAGGCTATTATTAATGGCGATTGGCATCCGCGTCCGTTGGATAGTGTAGCCTGGCTAGAGGACAGCCTGACTGGCTGCGCCGGTGACGCAGATAGTTTACGAAATTGCGCAGCAGAATTTTTGGCGCGTGACGATGTTGAGTTTGCTGGTGTCACTGCCGATGATCTCGGGGCTGCGATGGAAATCGCACTTGGCGCGCAATCTCCGGTTACGCTATAGCGAATAAATCTACGAGGCATTATCATGTCAGTCGTCGTCTCTGAAACTGCAGCGCCGGGCATTACAAGAATTGCGATAAACCGCCCCGACAAGCGCAATGCCGTAAGCCCGGAAGCCCGTAATGCTTTGATCGTTGC
>CALIBP010000122.1 GCA_938048165.1 uncultured Alphaproteobacteria bacterium
AAGACAATTACGTTGTCTTACACGTTGTTTGATGTAACAGATCGTGTGAGCGAGCGAATCGCGTCACGATAAGTTGGCAGGGCAAAGCGCCAACCAAAACGAAACGGAGATAGAAATGGCAACCACCGAACAAGCGCCGGCAGGCTACGAAAAATATTATGTGCCGGAGAGCTCAAGCCTTGCGGTGCGCGCAACAATTGGCTTGTTGACTACGGTTTTTGGCGCCGGTCTTCTGCTCAATGACATGACCTTTGGGGAGCCGGGTGCAGTAAGTTCAGCAAAGTGGGTGTTTATTGCGGGCCTCGTCTTTTTCGTTTTTACCTTGGCGTCGTGGTTCGCAACCGCTATCCGCGAAAACCTCCAGGGAATGAACAGCGCACAGCTGGGGCAAAGCTATGTGTTGGGCATGTTCTGGTTCATCTTCTCAGAGGTGATGTTCTTTGCGGCGTTCTTCGGCACGCTTTTTTACGTCAGACAGCTGGCTGGGCCCTGGCTTGCTGGTGAGGGCGAGGCGGGTCGAATGAACGACTTGCTGTGGCCCGGGTTTGAATTCACTTGGCCGCCAATGATTACCCCTCAAGAGGCAGTTGGTGGGGTCGATAGCCAGCCGATAGCAAATAACGGCGCATTTCTTACTCAGGATCGCTCCATGAGTTTTGCCGATGCTCATCATTGGTATCAGTGGCTGCCTATGTGGAACACCATTATTCTCCTTTCTTCCAGCTTTACCGTGCACGTGGCTCACACGGCACTGCTCAATGATCAGCGCGCTAAATTCAACCTATGGCTTGGCATCACCGTCGCTCTTGGGATCATTTTTCTGGGCTTGCAGGCCGCGGAATACCATGAGGCCTATGCGCTATTCGGCCTGACATTGAACTCAGGTATTTATGGTTCCACTTTTTTCATGCTGACGGGTTTTCATGGCTTCCACGTGGCCATGGGTATGACGATGCTGTTGATCCAGCTCATTCGATCAGCAAAAAATCATCACTTCACGGCCACCGACCACTTCGGTTTCGAGGCTTCCACCTGGTACTGGCACTTTGTCGACGTGGTGTGGGTGTTCCTGTTTCTCTTCGTCTATATTCTCTAGGCGTCGCTGAAGAGCAGCCGGGGCGCAGAGGCGCCCCTTTTTGTTATGTCGGTGCGGCCAGAGGGCAGCCGGGTTAGTCACGCCGGTGACATCGAATGGATTTAGTTGGTGGTGTTACGGTCTTTGTATTCTTGCGATTGAACCGTGCCGGCGTCCCAGGGATTTCGGTTGCCGAGCTGCCCGGTTGCCACGCCAAAGATGATGACGGTGATCAGGCCGCTTGCGAGAGCCAGCCTAATGCCCAATGAGGTAAACAGGCGCTTTTTGTTTGGATCGCCCTGATCGGTCATCAGAAAGAATAGTCCAGAGCCAAGGCTGGCAACGAGAGCAACCATGAAAAATCAGATCAACACTTTTAGCACAATAGGCGTCCTTTTCGTCTGGATCCATGGGTGACTCGGCTGTGAGTGGTAGAGAGTTTAACGTGAAGCTGGGCATTCTGGTTTTTTCTCTGGAATGGCGCATAACGCTTTTCACCTTGTTGCTGGTGCCCGCATTGCTGTGGCTTGGATTTTGGCAGCTAGATCGGGCCGACGAGAAGCGCCAGCTATCAGAACAATTTGATAGGCGTATAGCCTTACCCCCTCTGTCGCTTTCGGACGCTTTGGTACTAGCGGATGACCGCTTAGATCACTTGCGCGATCGCCGAATCCGGTTTCAGGGCACCACGAGCAGTGAAGATTATCTGCTACTTGATAACAGGCTCCACCGGGGGCAATTTGGTTACGAGGTCATCACTTATGTGGATACCGGCGCTTACCGCGTGCCTGTCAATATCGGGTGGCTCGCCGGAGACCCCGCCAGACGTTCTCTTCCTGACGTTGCCTTACCAAGCGATCCAATCATGTGGACAGGCAGGGTGTATGCACCACAAGAGAGAGCGTATACCCTTGAAGACCAACGGATACCTGAAACCCTGCCCGCCGTCATTCAATCCTATGAGGCGCCAGAATACGCTGAGACGTTGAGCGCATTGTTTGACAAGCCGGTGCCCGACTTTATGGTCCGGATTGACCCGTCCCATCCGGCGGCATTGGTCGCTGACTGGCCGGTTGTGAACCAAAGCCCTCAAAAACATAGGGGCTATGCAGTCCAGTGGTTTGCCATGGCCGGAGTTTTGGTCTGCGCGTTTGTACTCAGATCGTCAAATATAGGGTTGTTGCTATTGGGTCGACGCCGGCCAGAATGACTTTAAGGAATTGTTATGGCACCACCTTCTGAGCCGGGCAATAGCCGACTGCCGCTGGCACTGATCGTTGGCACTCCGCTGATTATGCTGCTTGCGGCCTCCTGGTTGTGGTACTTCGTTGTTCACGGGAATCTCGATTTGGTGGGCGCCATAGGAACCGCCAATAACGGCACGCTGGTGACGCCACCCCGCCAAATCCGTGGGGCATCTTTTATGGACGACGCAGGAGCTGCGGTCGAATGGGCCGATCTTGATCCTCGTTGGACCATGGTTGTGGTGAACCGGGGGCCTGTGTGTGAGGATGCTTGCGCGGAAAGACTCTACGTTACCCGTCAAATTCATATTGCGTTGGGCAAGGAATTCAACCGGGTGCAGCGTGTGATGCTGAGTGATACAGCCGTCGCTGGCATGACGGTAGTCAAGGAGGGTGTTGCCCGTGATTTGCTCGGCTTTTTGGGGGAAAGTGACAGGGGATTAGTCCCCCTTGCCTTTGAGCCGGGCATGTTGGAAACCAGCTTTCCTGAGATCTTCACGCAGCCAAACCAGTGGTTTCTGGTCGATCCCTCTGGGTGGGTCATGATGCGCTTTGAAGATGATCTGGACTTCAAGGCGGTTATTTCTGATCTTAAGTTTCTCCTGAAAAATTCAGGGGCGTGATTGTGGACTCAAGGGAGAACACGCAACGAGCCACCTGGCGGGACTATCTGGAACTCACCAAGCCCCGGGTCGTGGCGCTGATGATCCTGACTGCGCTGATCGGTATGTGTATGGCAGTCCCCGGTTTTGTCCCCTGGCAGCCACTGCTTTTGGGCAATCTGGGAATTGCTCTGTGTGCGGGTGCGGCTGCCGCGATCAACCACTTGGTTGATGAGCGCATTGATCAGCAGATGTCGCGGACCCGATCGCGCCCGGTGGCAACAGGGAAGGTTAGCCAGCGTGCTGCGGCGCTGTTTGCTGCTATTCTTGCTTTCGTGGGCATTGGCGTGCTGGTGATATGGGTCAATACGCTGACCGCGGTGTTAACTGTTGCCAGCCTTATAGGTTATGCCTTTGTCTACACCATGTTTTTGAAACGGGCGACACCGCAAAATATTGTGATCGGCGGTCTGGCGGGCGCCGCCCCTCCGCTGCTCGGGTGGACGGCCGTGACCGGCGAAGTTCATGGTCACGCCCTGCTACTGGTCTTGATTATATTCGCATGGACCCCCCCGCATTTTTGGGCGCTGGCCATCCACCGGCGTGAGGAGTACGCGTCGGTGGGCATACCGATGCTGCCGGTTACCCACGGGGTCAGGTTTACGGCGCTTCATATTTTTCTGTATACGGTCATCATGATCCTCATTACCTTACTGCCTTTTGCAACCCTGTTGAGCGGCTGGCTATATCTTGTTGGTGCAGCGATCCTTGGAGCGGTTTTTCTTTACTGGTCAATTGAAATCCTGCGGGACAAAAATCCCAAGGCGCCGATGGAGACGTTCAAGTTTTCGATCACCTATTTGTTGGTGTTGTTTATCATCATGCTCGCAGACCACTGGTTAATTGAGTCAAGCGTATGAACATGGCGGGCGCAAAGGAACGGCGCGAATGGTACTGACATCTAGAACTAAGGTTTGGATAACGGTTGCGGCCATCGTGCTTTTCATGGCGTTTATTGTGGCCAGTTTTGTTCATCGTATTCAGCAGCCCCGAGTGATGTCTACTGCGGAGATGCAGGTCAACGGACTGTATCTTTTTGAAACACCAAGGGACCCGGGTCCCTTTCTTTTGCAGAATCATCTGGGTGAAGCTTTTACGCCATCTGACCTGACTGGCAAATGGACGATGATCTTTTTTGGTTTTACCCATTGCCCCGATGTGTGCCCGACAACGCTTGCATTTTTGGCTCAGCTAATGGAGCAGCTGGAATCTACTGAGGTAAGTGACACCGCTGTGGTGATGGTGTCTGTGGATCCCGCTCGAGATACTATCGATGTCCTCGCCGAGTATGTGCCCTATTTCAATCCGGGGTTTACCGGCGTCACCGGAGAGTTTGTCGACATCCTCAAGTTCGCCCGAACCTTCAACGCCCCGTTTCGCAAAGTGACCGCTGAAGACGGAAGCTATCAGGTCGATCACAGCGCGAATATTATTCTGGTGAACCCAAGGGGGCATTACCACGGATTTTTCAAGGCGCCACTCGATCTTGCAAAGATGAAAGTGACCTATCGGTCGGCACGCTATTTGTGGGAGCATTGAGGCAATGGCTAGCTCACTCATTCTTGTCGACGGTTCTTCTTATCTGTTCAGGGCTTATCACGCGCTGCCCGCACTGACTAATTCCAAGGGCCTCAATACCGGCGCCGTCAAAGGCGTGATCGGGATGATAAAAAAACTCATTGCCGATTATCCTGATGGCGAGGTAGTGGTTGTGTTTGACGCCAAGGGCCCAACATTTAGAAATGATATGTACGCCGACTACAAGGCGAATCGGCCCCCGATGCCCGAGGAGTTGCGAGAGCAGATTGAACCAATCCACGAGATTATTCGCGCCATGGGATTGCCGCTTTTATGTGTG
>CALIBP010000123.1 GCA_938048165.1 uncultured Alphaproteobacteria bacterium
TTGAGGGAATATCCCTGGTATTGAACGGAAAAATATATGCAAAAATGAGTCAGAACTCTAACGCGCATTATACCTGTGGATAAAAGCGGTCTCAGGTCCTATGGACCGCCTTTTATAAGAGCTTTAGAGCGTTGGCAGGGCGCTGAATTTTGTGGATAAATTTTCCCGGTTTAGGCAATGCAATCGTCTGCAACGGTTCCGACTGCCAATTGGCACCAGAAGCCATTTGTCCTTAGTCCCAAGAACCTCTAAGCTTTCAATACTCAAACAATGAATTAACTTGGGGAGGAATTTATGAAACGATTACTATCTGGAGTCGCTGTTGCAGGGTTAATGCTCGGCGGACTTTCTGTTACCGCTAATGCGGCAAACATCAAAATTTTGACGAGCTGGAACAAGAATGTTTGGCCGACTTATGTCGTGCTCGACTCATTCGTTAAAAACGTCAAGAAACTTGGTGGTGACAAGATCAAAATTCGCATCAGCGGACCAGAGGTGGTTCCTGGTTTTCAACAGCTTCAACCCGTAAAGGCAGGCGTTTTCGACATTCTGTTTACGCATGGTGTTTACCACATGGGCTCTAAAGGGCTCGCCGCCATTATGGATGCAATGAATTCTGACCCGGTCGGCAAACGGACCTCAGGCGTGTGGGATCATCTTGATAAATTTTATCAAAAAACACATGGCCTAAAATTGCTCGCAATTTCACCAAACAGCACCAAAGGCTATCACATCTTCCTCAAAAAGCCGCTCTCCGCTAAGGGCGACTGGAAGGGCCGAAAGATCCGGGGCACTCAGACCTATCATGGTGTTATTAAATTGTTCGGTGGCGAACCTGTCGTCATGCCAGGATCGCAGGTTTACTCAGCGCTGGAAAAAGGTGTTGTTGATGGCGCTGCCTGGCCTGCTGCCGGCATGCTCAGCATGAAGCATTTCGAAGTCGCCAAATATAAGGTCCGTCCAACTTTTGGCACATCGACTTTACCATTCCTAATGAACCTTAAGAGCTTCAACAAGCTGACCAAGGAAGAGCAGAATATCCTGCTACAGGCTGGTTATATGACCGAGCTCGAAATGCCTTGGGTCGGAGATCAGGTACAGGCGCAGGAAGATGCCGAGCTTGCCAAAAAAGGCGTCAAAATCACCCGGCTTCCCGATGCCGAAGTTGCCAAAATGCGCAAGGCTTTCTCAGCCAGCATTTGGGCGCTGGGTGAAAAATGCTGTGGTGCCGACGCGAAGAAACTTCGCGAACTCGCCGAAAAGGCAGGGCTCTCCTGGTAAGATAGCCTTATGAACTTGGGAAGGGCCACGAGACACCTGTTCTCGCGGCCTCCTCTCATGTCCAGATGAGCATGAATATTTACCAGAAATTCACGCACTGGCACGATCGGCTGACGGTTGCTGGCTACTATCTCGCCTGCGTCGCGCTCTCGATAATTTTTGGTGCCTATATCATCGAGGTTTTTGCGCGTTATTTCCTCAATGCGCCGCAATGGTGGGCCAGCGAAGCAGTCTCATATTCCCTCTGCGCCTGCACGTTCCTGATGATGCCTTACGTCACCTGGAAAAAGGGGCATGTTGCCGTCGCGCTGATCTTTGACCTTCTGCCCAAAAATGGCGCCCGCATCGCGATCTGGCTGACCTATCTTTTAGGGGCAATCTTCTGTGGTTTCGCGACCTGGATTTCAATGGATGAAACCGCGCGGCAATACATCAACAATATTGATTTGATGGCGGTGAAACCGGTTCCGAAATATTTGATCTCAATTTTCATCCCGTTTGGGTTTGCCAGCTCGACACTGCATTTTATGCGGCTTCTGAATTTCAAAGACATAGACCCGGATAATATGTCCGCTGGCGAATTTGGGGAGGGCTGAGCGATGGGTTGGGAAGCGACACTCCTTACTGCTTTGTTATTGCTGCTCGCGGCTTTTATGTCAGGGGCACCGCTTTTCGTCGCGTTTCTGGCGATTAACCTCACCGGCGTCGCCATATTGCTGGGCCCTGCCGGTTTCGGCATGGTCGCAAACTCAATTTTTGATACCACCAACAATGCCGACTTGGCGACAATTCCACTCTTTATTCTGATGGCGGAAGTCCTGTTCCGATCCGGAACAGTTGATATTCTGTTCGATGCTGTGGACAAGTTGATCGGCCGTATGAAGGGTCGTCAGTATGTCCTAACAATCTCTCTTTCGACAGTCTTCGGCGCGCTGTCGGGTGCAGGGATGGCTGTCGCGGCAATGCTGGCGAGAACTATTTTCCCGACCATGCGCAATCGGGGCTATGACAGCAAACTCGCCATCGGCAATATTCTGGCCGGTGCCAGCCTGGCGCCGATTATCCCTCCTAGTGTCCTGGCCATTATCATTGGCACATTGTCCAACACCTCAATCGCTGGGCTCTTGATTGGTGGTATCATCCCGGGGCTGATGCTGTCGGCGATGTTCCTGACCTACACCATGATTCGCGTAAAACTGAATCCGTCTCTGGCACCGGACGATAGTGACGATGAGACGCCGAAAATTTCGGCCAAGGAAAAACTTCGGGCTATCGCAAGTTGTCTGCCCTTCGCCCTGATCATTTTCTCGGTCATGGGCTTCATCATGTTTGGGATCGCGACGCCGTCAGAAGCTGCCGCTACAGGTGTGCTCGCCGCCATTATTACAGCAGCCTATTATCGCAAACTAAGCTGGAAGATGATTACCGAGTCTCTCGGCACTGCTGCGTTTATCACCAGCATGATCCTGCTCATCATGGCGAGTTCACGCATGTTCAGTCAGTTACTGGCTTTCACCGGCGCGACCTCCGAACTCACGAACCTGATCGTCAATCTCGGCTGGCACCCGATGATGATGCTCTTCATTATGATGGCGATCCCGTTCATCCTCTGCATGTTTATCGATCAGATCGCGCTGATGCTTGTCGTCATTCCGATCTATCAACCCTTGCTCGCAACATTAGGCTTCGACCCAATCTGGTTCTGGCTGATTATGCTGTTGAACGTAACCGTGGGCGGCATTTCCCCCCCATTCGGCTATGTAATCTTTGCGTTCCAGGGGGCGGCAGATAACGTCAAGATTGCGGAGGTTTTCCGGGCGTCCTGGCCATTTGTCGTCTTATTTCTGCTGGGAATGGTCGTACTCGCTACCTTCCCGTCTTTGGTTACATTCCTACCCGGACTCGTCTAAACCCTTTAAGCGGCGATGCTACTTGATCGCCTCAAGGTTCAGGCTCATTAAACGGCCGTTTTCCTTA
This sequence comes from uncultured Alphaproteobacteria bacterium, assembly GCA_938048165.1. GTDB lineage: Bacteria > Pseudomonadota > Alphaproteobacteria > MPNO01 > UBA2964 > UBA2964. Next base: position 3,259 of record CALIBP010000123.1, read on the forward strand.
TCCATATGCGGCAGATACGCTTGCGAATAATCATCTACGTCCGAATGTTCTGTATTGCGCCAATCCCAACGCCTCACCTCTGAATAGCCAGCTTGAAGTAATAAACCCGACAACAGCGGCGCATCAAAAATCATGTGATGAAAATCTGTTTCGTCGCGTTGACCACCGGAGACCAGCCCGACGAGACCAGACAACCCATCCTTCAAACCTTGCTCGTAATAGATCGCGGCGCAGGCAGAGAAGTCCGGAACAGAGAGGCGCAAAACGCCACCTGGCCGTAGAACCCGGCGCCACTCCTGCAACACGTCGACAATTTGGAAGCGGCCAAAATGTTCAAGCACATGACAGGCGTAAACCAGCTCTGCAGTATCATCTGGAACAAAGGACAACTTATCGACAGAACACAGTTGGTCGACATGTGGATAGGATTGAATATCGACGTGATAAAATCCCGGAATGAATTTTTGGCCGCATCCAAGATGCAAACGCCGCATCTTAAGCGTTACATCGACATTGCTTTCGGATTGCGGCAAAGAGTCAGCCATGTCGGGTACCTTCATCACACCAGTTACACCACATTTGCCTGATAGCATTTTCCATCGCCGTGACAAATGCCTTTTGGTCAGTGAGTGGTGATGTCGCTGTGCGTTGCCGCAGTGTTTTTCGATAGGTTATGATCTTCTCGGGCGTTGCCGCCAGTGACCTGGCGAGTTCCAAATAGGCCTGTTCGTTGTCGGCAACCAATTCATCAGCACCAACAACGTTCAGAATTCCAGTCGCCATTCGAGATACATATTTATCGCCAGCAATAGTTACGCTCGGTACTCCCATCCATAACGCCTCACATACCGTGGTTGCGCCAGAATAGGGAAAACTATCAAGCATAATGTCGATCTTGCCGAACAATGAGAGATGACTCTGCTTATCACGGAGATAGTCAAATAATTCCAACCGACCCTCTGAAACACCTTGGGCGGCAAATATCTTCGACACCCTTTGGCGGAGTTGGGAATCACCCAATCCGCGGCCTTTGATCACCATTCGGGAATTGGGCACAGCAGCGAGGATTCCGGCCCAACATCTCAATGTCCGATCATTGATTTTACTGAAATTATTGAGAGACCCAAATGTTACAAAGCCATTTACCTCAACCGGAGCCGACTGGACATCGGGAAAGTTTTCATTTGGGGCATAACAAAACAGAGAGTCCGGCAAACGCAGCAATTTCTCACAATAGTGAGCATCACTCCCTGTTGGGT
>CALIBP010000124.1 GCA_938048165.1 uncultured Alphaproteobacteria bacterium
ATAACCAAGGCGACGTAGAAATGAGTAAGACAAATCCAGTTATTCACATGGTCGGCAGCATCCCGCTGGATGATGCGGAAACCGTATTTCGGACATTGGGTCAAAGGGTTGGCCATCACGCTGAGCGTATTCCCGATGGCGAAACAGGCCGCCGCCAGCGCTGGATCAGCTTTGTCATGGACCAGCTCAAAGCCAATCCGGCCTTTGAGGTCGATCAGTCTCTACCGCCGTTTCAGTTCACCCAGTATGACGGCACCGTAGTCTATGAGATTCCGCGCCTGACCATCAAGGACGGCGTTGACCCGAAATCGATTATATTTGAAACCGGTTATGCCGATGATGCGATCCGCAACTTTGCGGTCTTTGACCAGCTGCAGCAGGCGGGCGATATCCCGGCCGGGGTGAAATACCAGATCGATATGGCCACGCCGCTGGCGATTACCTACAACTTCATGGTCCCGGCGATCTATGATGAGTTTATTGAAATCTATACCGATCATCTGGCGGCAGAGTTCGCGCGTATTCAGGAGAGCTTGCCGCATGATCGCATCTCCTATCAGTGGGATGTTTGCCAGGAAGTGCTAATGTGGGAAGGTTATTACGACCAGGTCCCCGGCTATAAGGAACAGATATTCTCTGTTTTAGGCCGGATTGGCGGCATGGTGCCGGGTGATATCGACCTCGGCTATCACCTTTGCTATGGCAGCCCGAAAGACGAGCACATGATTCTGCCCGACGATATGGGCAATCTGGTGGATATCGCCAACGGGATCGTCGCCGCCGTGCCGCGCCCGGTGCAGTACATCCATATGCCGGTGCCGAAAGACAGCAATGAAGATGCGTTCTTCGCGCCGCTCACCGGACTAAAACTCGGCGATACGCGCCTCTATCTTGGACTTGTTCATGCCGGTGATGGCGAAGGGAGTGCCGCGAAACTCGCCACCGCCCGCAAATATGCCACCATTTCGGGTGTCGCCACGGAATGTGGCATGGGGCGTGGCGATCCAGCCATTTTAGAACCAGCGCTGGATATTTCAATCAATCTGGTCAAGTAGTGGAGCTGATATGAAATTACTGACGGTCAGCGTTGGCACTCCGAAAGAAGTGTCCTATGTCGACCGAAAAGGTCGCGCCAAGACGACGACTACCGGAATCTTCAAAACGCCAATCGACAGCCGCGTGATGTTGCGGTGTACCAACCTGGACGGTGATGGCCAGGCTGATCTCGAAGCGCATGGCGGGCCAGATAAGGCAGTCTATGTCTATAACCGGGAAAATTATGATTTCTGGGCGAAAGAGCTGGGGCGGGATATTTTGCGGCGGCCGGTCAGTTCGGCGAGAACTTCAACGTTGAAGGCATGTCCGATGAAGACGTGTGCATCGGTGACCGGTTCCGCATCGGCGGCGCTTTGGTAGAAGTCACCCAACCTCGCGTACCGTGTTTCAAGCTCGGTGTTCTGATGGGGATCAATAATTTCCAGAAACAGTTCGCCGAGCGATGCCGTACCGGGATTTAACTGCGTGACTTCGAAGAGGGAGAAGTGGGTGCCGGTGATAAGATCGAACGGGCAGGCCATGGACCGGTCAGGATGTCGGTCCGCGACATGATGCATCTGCTGTATTTTAAGCCCGATAATGTCGAGGGTGCGCAGAAAGCGTTAGCAATCGATGCGATATCGCCGGGCTGGCGGGGTTCGTTCGAAGAGCGCGTAGCGTGGGATTCCTGCGTAATTTGACCTCTTCTTCGGCAGGCCTTAGCGCCGCCAGGTCGGAGGCTGGTCGGTACTTTGCAGCGCTGTCGTGGCGCCTCGGCTAAATTCCTTTTTGTCCTTCGAAATTATCTGCATGGGATAAGCACAAAAGCTCATAAAAAGTGGGTATGCAATCTTTTGCGAGGTTAACATTATGTTAGTAAAGTGGCCGTTAAATCGGGAGTTGAACGGTTAGAACCAACCCGAAGCGAATATATTCGTATGAATAAACAAATAAAGTCTGGCAACGATAAGTTTATGGTTGGCGCAGCGGTTGCCGTTTCTATCATCGCCCTCATATCCTGCTGGCTTGGTGTTCGAGCGCTGGAAGACAATGTATTGCGCTACGAGGCAGAGAAATCCGCGCATAGCGCCGCAACATTTCTGCGCAAAACAATTCCTCATCTTCCGGATATCCTGGCGGGTGGGCCGTTTAAGGCAGATGACCGACGAATTCTGGATGCAACAAGCCAATCCAGTAAAATTTTTCGTTACAAGTTTTTTGACCGAAACGGCAAGATTGTACATGCCTCGCGTCCTGCTGATATCGTCAAGACCAACGTCAAATGGTATTTCCATGAACTCGTCAAAAAGGGCAAAACCTTTGAAAAAATTGAACGAGACGAGGATTTTGGCGCCGACCGAATGGCCGTGAGCGAGGCCTACGCGCCGATAATGGCAAATGGCGTGTTTCTGGGGGCGATCGAAGTTTATGTCGACGTAACGGATCGTGCCGTAACGCTCCGAACAATGGGAAATAACGCGATCGGCGCCCTGTTTCTGTTGCTGCTGTTCGTTGGCTCAACGATGGGGTTTGTGGTTGCCCGAAATATCAAGTGTAGAGCACAGGCTGTAATCCAGGCGGAGGCCGCCAATCGGGTCAAATCCGATTTTCTGGCGACAATGCGCCATGAAATTCGGACACCCCTGCACGGTGTTCTCGGAACAAATGGTCTGTTGCTGGCTACTGATTTAGACGAGAAACAGCGAAAATATGCCGACACAATCAAGAAATCAGGGGATACTCTTTTAGGCCTCATCAACGACATTCTTGATCTTTCCAAAATAGAAACAGGCCATCTTGAGATTGAAGAGATCGATTTTAAGCAGCAACTGATTTTGGACAGTGTGTCGGGTGGTCTGGAATCGCGTGCCCGGCAAAAAGGGTGTGACTTTGATATCGAAGTCGCTCCTGACGTACC
>CALIBP010000125.1 GCA_938048165.1 uncultured Alphaproteobacteria bacterium
GCGTCATTGATGACCGCCCCGGCGAGACACGCCCCGCGATCGTTAAAGACACGGACTAGATCCCCCGCTGCAATCCCGCGAGCTACAGCATCTTCAGGATTGATCTCTACCGGTTCACGCCCAGCAACCTTGGAGGCTCCACTGACCGGGCCGTCATCCATCTGACTGTGCAGCCTGTCCTTGGGCTGGCTCGACATCATGTGCAGCGGATAGTCGTCGGTCTTTTCGGAGCCCAGCCATTCGGCCGGTTCCATCCAGGTCACGTGCGGCGGGCAATCGTCATAGTCAAACTTTTCGATCTTTGTTGAATAGAGTTCGAACTTGCCGGACTTGGTTTTGAGCCGGTTCTTTAACGGGTCTTCGCGGAAATCGGCGAACAGCGTGTACTCATCCTCGCGGTTAGGTATTTTGTACGACCCTTTCTCCCAGAATGTATCAAAATCTGGCATGGCCGCTTCATTGGTCTTGGCCCCTTCGCGGCAGCTCTCATACAAAAAGCGCAGCCACGCATACTCATCGCGGCCTTCGGTAAACTCTTCCTCACAGCCAAGACGTTTCGACAGCTCGACAAGAATATCAAAATCGTTCTTCGCTTCCCCGACAGGCTCAATCGCCTTTTCCATCACCACGAGATAGGGATCGCGTGCAGCGGAACCAAAATCATTGCGCTCCAGCGATGTCGTCGCGGGCAGAACGATGTCGGCATGGCGTGCGGTTGCGGTCCACCAGGGCTCATGCACGATAACCGTTTCGGGCTTCTGCCAGCCAAGCCGCAGCCGGTTGAGGTCCTGATGATGATGAAATGGATTACCGCCACCCCAATAAATCATCTTGATATCGGGGTAGGTTATTTTCTTGCCGTTGTAATCAATCACCTCACCGGGATTAAGCAAGGCATCGGCGATCCGTGCTGCCGGAATGGCATAGTTGGTCGGATTGCGACCTGCGCTCATTGATGGTGGCCGAAACAACGGCGGCGCATTGCCCATGCCGCCGGTTGAGCCATAGCCAAACGTGTAGCCACCCCCCGGCAGGCCAATATGGCCGAGCACACTCGCGAGCAGGATCAGGGCCCAGAACGGTTGTTCGCCGTGATCGCCACGCTGCAGCGACCAGGTCGCCGACATCATCGTCCGGCCCGACGCCATCTGACGGGCTAGGTCACGAAGGACCTCACTATCAATGCCGGTTATTGCCGCTGCCCAGTCGGCATCCTTGGGCTGACCATCGGTTTCCCCCATCAGATAGGGCCGCACGCGATCGAACCCTTCGCAATATTTGTTGAGAAACTCTGCGTCATGCAGGTCTTCGGTTATCAGCGTATGCGCCAACGCCAGCATCATCGCCGTATCGGTATTTGGACGAATAGCGATCCAGGTTGGGTTCAGAAATTCCGGTGCATCATCACGACACGGGCTGACATTGACGACATTGACGCCTGCCGCCGCGAGTTTTTTCATCGAGGGAAGGAATTCATGAGCAACATTGCCGCCACGGGCCGCCTGGGTGTTCTTGGGATTAATCCCACCGAAGACAATCAGATTCTTGGCATGCCGTTCAACAGCCGACCATGAGGTCAGCGGCCCGGTAACCGAACGCATATCGCCGGCAATATGCGGCACAAAGGCCATCGCCGCACCAAAGCTGTAATTCGACGACTGATCGACACAGCCGCCCGCGGCGAACAGGAACTTTCGTACCAGCATCCGCGCATGATGAAACGTCCCGGCACTCGACCAGCCATAAGAGCCGCCAAGGATTGCGTCATTACTGTAGGTCTCTTTAACGCGCTTTAACTCGCTGGCAACGAGATCGTAAGCTTTCTCCCAGCTGACGGGCACAAACGGTTCACGCCCACGGCCTTCGCCGTTGCCCGGACCATTCTTGAGCCAGCCCTCGCGAACAAAGGGGCGCGCCACGCGGGTTTCGGTATGAACTGAGTGCGGAATGGAAGCCAGCATCGGCGACGGGTTGGGGTCTTCCTCGAAAGGCTGAACGCCGGTCACACGACCGTTTTCAACCTCGGCCAGATAAGCGCCCCAATGCGATGAATTGCGGAACAGTTTAGTCGCCATGATAAAATCCTCATTGCTGGAAAGCAGATTTTAGGCGGAAAGGAGAAGGAGCGCACCTTCTAAAGCGGTGATCCAACTATTTTGCGGCACTCTGGGCCGGGGCCAACTTGCCTTTAAAGCCAGCTTCAACTTTGGAAAAATACGCTGCTGCCCATTTTTTGATCTTTTCGACGTGGGCAACTTTTTTATTATCCGTGTAAATTCGATCCTTGTGACAGTCGTTGGTGGCCCAGGCAGATTGTTTAGGTGGTTCAAAACCTTGGGTTTCGGGGTTGAAGTAAACCCTAACCGTCAAAATGTCGTGCGTATCTGAGACTCTGAAACCGGTATAGACTGATGTCACCGGGAGTTTCACGCCTAGATCCTTCGCTCGGTCTAACGCCTCCGTCAAAACATTAGTGCTGTTGCCAGTTCGTGTCATACGGGAGTGGTTTACAAACCAACAGCGTTGGCCACTTCCCTCTATGTTTTGCGGCGCAAATACGTGATGCATATTTGTTCTGCTGCACGCTTTTAGTAACACCCAACCATTCCCATTGCTTACCTCTACGTTGGTATGAAACCGAACTGCCAGCGCCTCGGCATTTCGATCCTTGTTTCCCAGAACAATCGCAACAAACGGAAGGCCAGAACTATTGGATGTAGCCCTGGAAGCGAAAACTTCCCATTCTCCTGGCGGTAACGGAACCTGTTTCTTTCCAATAGTGAGGTACCCGCTATAGCTGGCGCCTTTCGGGTACATTTTCAGGATTTCGACCGTTGTTTGACAGCCAGTGACTAACATAAGCGCCGCAAGAAGATTCATTATTCTAGTCATCGGGTCTCTCATACATTGCACAACTTCAACGTGACCAAACTCTAAGAACCAAAACCAAGACCGTCAACGCCCGGCGAGTTGCGTGGCATTCTCACAGACAATAGTTTACGGCGATGATCAAAAACATTGGCCAGCCAATCGTCCGCAATGAAGACCATCGCCTGATCACTGGGGCCGGTGAGTTCAGTGACGACCGCAATTTGCCGGACCAGGCTTATGCTGCGATGCTGCGCTCGCCGCATGCCCATGCCGAAATCACCAATATTGATCGTTCATCAGCGCAAGCCATGCCGGGGGTACTCCTTATTCTC
>CALIBP010000126.1 GCA_938048165.1 uncultured Alphaproteobacteria bacterium
GCCCGTTATCGGATTTTCAATGAACGGTGATATCCGGGCCTACCCGCTACAAATTCTTATGTGGCATGAAATCGTCAATGATACGGTTGGGGGTATTCCGGTGGCGGTTACCTATTGCCCCCTCTGCAATTCAGCTATTGTCTTTGATCGACGGGTTGCGGGACGATTCCTCGATTTTGGAACAACTGGCAATCTGCGTAAATCTGATATGGTGATGTATGATCGCCAAACAGAGAGTTGGTGGCAGCAATTTCTGGGTGAGGGCATTGTTGGCCAAATGAATGGGGTTAGGCTGAAAGCCTTACCGGCGAGGGTCGAATCGTTTGAACGGTTTGCGAAACGTGCTCCCAACGGCAGGGTATTAGTGCCCGCCGGAGATATCCAACGCGCCTATGGGATGAATCCTTATCTCGGATACGATACGGCACCACGTCCATTTTTATATCGCGGCGATATGCCAAAAGGCATCAAACCACTGGCCTATGTCCTGGTCGTTGGTAAAGAAGGCTGGGCGCTCGATCTTCTCAAAAAACAGAAGCGTGTCGAAAAAGGGGACCTGGTCATAAGCTGGGAACCAGGACAAAATTCAGCGCTTGATACCAGTGATATTGCAGAAGGACGTGATATCGGAAACGTCATTGTTCAACGGCGGGTTGGGGGTAAAATGATAGATGTTGCTCATGACCTAACATTTGCCTTTGTTTTTCATGCCTTTATCAAGGGTGGAACCCTATACCAGTAAGGTCCATAGTTCGGAGGAATCCTTTTCTGGAATGCTGATCCCAGACACCCTATCTTAGTGGTAGGGAAGGTGATTATGGCGAGTGGAAACAAAAAAATTCAGACTCAGGTAGGTTCTCAGGAAGTCTCAGATTTCCTGGATAAGCTTGCCCGGACGCCTGCAGTTAGATCCTCCGAAGGTGTTGGCCGTTTGATGTTTGCGATGGACGCAACGGCAAGCCGAGAACCGAGTTGGGATAGCGCCTGTCATATTCAAGGTGAAATGTTTAAGGCAACTGACGGGTTAGGTGGGCTCGAGGTGCAGCTGGTCTTTTTTAGAGGATTCGGCGAATGCAAGAACAGCTCGTGGTTGTCATCGTCGGATGAACTCGTCAGACGCATGACATCGGTTTATTGCAGGGGTGGACGGACCCAAATTGGAAAAGTGCTGAACCATGCCGTGGGCGAAACAAAGAAGCGTAAGGTCAATGCCCTGGTGTATGTCGGTGATGCGATGGAAGAAGAGGTGGATGAGCTTTGTCATATCGCTGGAGAACTTGGTGTCCTGGGTGTGCCGATCTTTGTCTTTCAGGAGGGGGATGATCCCGTTGCGACGCAGGCCTTCCGGCAATTTGCCAATCTAACCGGGGGCGCCCATTGCCGGTTCGATGCGTCCTCGGCTAATCAGTTGAAAGAATTATTGGCAGCCGTTGCCGTATTCGCGGCAGGAGGTTTGCCTGCGCTGGAGGATTATGGCAAACGAGCCGGTGCCGCTGTTGCGCAACTAACCTCTCAGGTTAAATAGCGAGTGCTTAAGGTCGAACTGGAACAAAGATGCCATATCTCGTTTTAGGAATAGCTGTCGTTATTGGTATCATACTGATTGTCCGCGGCTTGATGGGGCTCAACCGGGCGCGGGCGATAAAAGTGCTTTTCGGTGTATTTGCGCTCGCGGGGATAGGTGCTGCAGTTTATTTGATCGCATCACGAGGCCTCGGTGCTGTGATGTTCTTTTTAGCATTTCTGCTGCCGATGTTGCTTCGCTGGCGCGCGGCGAAACAGTTCTTCAAAAATCTAGGTGGCCCCAGCCAGGGCCAGGCAACTGGGGTGAATACTCGGTTTCTACGTATGTCTCTGGATCACGACAGCGGGATTTTAGATGGCACGGTTCTCGAAGGGCGGTTTAAAGGTAGACGGCTGGGCGAATTGAGCCAGTCTGAGTTACTGGAACTTCTACAGGAATGCCGCGTTGCCGATGAGGAATCTGCACAAGTCCTGGAGGCCTATCTGGATCGGGTTCATGGAGCTGGCTGGCGCACCGGAGATAGCGGAGAGCCTGGTGCAGCGGGTGGCGGGAATCAGGCTGGGAGCGGTTCACCATGGGGCGGTGGCATGACCCGTGAAGAAGCCTGCGAGGTCCTGAATGTTTCTCTTAATGCGACGCCTGATGAGATCAAAGCGGCACATCACGCCCTGATGAAGAAAATACATCCTGACCAAGGCGGTTCCAACTATCTCGCCAGCAAAATCAATCAAGCAAAAGAACTTCTCCTGGACGAGTAACAAAATTCTCGAAAAGGGCAGTTTTCTTGCCATTAGGCGGTCCTTTGTGGCACAAACACGCGCCTAACACGTGTAAACATAGTAAGTCAGTTCCAGAGGGTAGTAGAATGGCGCAACGCGTTCGCAAAGCGGTATTTCCAGTCGGTGGTATGGGAACCCGGTTTTTACCGGCGACAAAAGCAATGCCTAAGGAAATGTTGCCGGTTGTTGACAAACCATTGATTCAATACGCGGTTGAGGAAGCGCAAGCGGCAGGGATTGAAGAGTTTATTTTTGTGACTGGTCGCGGGAAAACCGCGATCGAAGATCATTTCGATCACAGCATAGAACTTGAGAATATTCTCAATGAAAGAGGAAAAACCGCAGAAGTCAGATTAGTGAGCGGTCCGATGTTGCAGCCCGGGCAGGTGGCCTATACACGCCAGCAAGAGCCTTTAGGGTTGGGGCACGCCGTATGGTGTGCGCGGGAGTTAGTTGGCAATGAACCTTTCGCTATTCTCCTTGCGGATGATCTTGTGATGGCAGAGACACCATGTCTGAAGCAGATGATCGCTTCTTTTGAGAAGACCCAAGGCAATATCGTTGCCGTTGTTGATGTGCCCAAGGAGCACACAAATCGTTATGGCATCGTCGATACAGGTGTAGAAGATGGGCCGTTGGTCGAAGTTAAAGGCCTGATTGAAAAGCCGGACCCCAAGGATGCGCCCTCTACACTGTCGGTAATTGGCCGTTATGTATTGTTGCCCGAGGTTTTTGAGCATTTAGCGCAAAAAGAAAAAGGCGCCGGTGGTGAAATTCAGCTAACGGATTCGATGGCCAGGATGATTGGAACCTCGCCGTTTCATGGCCTAAGATTTGAAGGACGTCGTTTTGATTGTGGCGATAAGGCGGGGTTTTTCGAGGCCAATTTGGCATTTGCCCTCGCGCGTGATGATTTGCGCGACGAAGTGTCCTCTCTGATCAAACAATATGTATGATAATTTGGCTGTAACGAAATTAGTTTGCGGCCCTACCCAGGATAAATTTGCGGCCCTACCCAGGATAAAAGAGTATGAAAATTGCGATGATCGGTACCGGCTATGTCGGGCTCGTCTCCGGTGCATGTTTCTCCGAATTTGGCGTTGAAGTTGTCTGTGTCGATAAGGATGAAAAAAAGATTGAAAGACTAAAGGCGGGCGAATGCCCAATCTATGAGCCCGGTCTTGAAAACCTTGTTGCGAATAACGTCGCGGCAAACAGACTCTCCTTCACAACTAATTTGCCTTCCGCTGTAAAAGGAGCGGATGCCGTCTTTATCGCGGTTGGGACGCCGAGCCGCCGCGGTGGCGGCCATGCTGATCTTTCATATGTTTATGGTGCCGCGAAGGAAGTGGCTGAGGCGATTAATGGCTATAAAGTCATCGTCACAAAATCGACTGTTCCGGTCGGTACCGGGCGCGAAGTAAAACGCATCGTAGCGGAAACCCGTCCGGACGCTGATTTTGATGTGGCCTCGAATCCAGAGTTCCTTCGAGAGGGTGCCGCGATCAGTGATTTTATGAGACCAGACCGCGTTGTCATTGGTACCGAAACAAAGCGGGCTGCTGAGGTTTTGAGTGAGCTATACCGGCCTTTATACCTGCTTGAAACACCGATTGTGCAAACGACGCTGGAAACTGCTGAACTTACCAAATACGCGGCAAATACCTTCCTGGCGACCAAGATCACATTTATAAATGAATTCGCCGATCTTTGTGAAAAGGTCGGCGCAAATGTTCAGGATGTCGCTCGGGGCATTGGCCTTGATGGTCGCATTGGAAATAAGTTTTTGCATGCAGGCCCAGGCTATGGTGGGTCCTGTTTTCCGAAAGACACGCTGGCTCTCGTGCAGACCGCGAAAGATGCGGGGGCTCCAATCCGAATCGTTGAGACCGTTGTCGATATAAACGAGAAACGTAAAACCCAGATGGCGGAGAAAGTCATCGCGGCTTGTGGTGGCTCCGTTGCCGACAAGACGATCGCTGTACTTGGTCTAACTTTTAAGCCTGATACAGATGATATGCGGGACAGTCCAAGCCTAATTATTGTTCCCGAGCTGCAAAAGGCGGGGGCGACCATTCAAGCCTATGATCCCCAGGGGATGAAAGAGGCAGCCCATCTATTTGACGATGTTGTTTTTTGCGAAGGGCCATACGAGACCATGCAGGGAGCTGACGTTTTGGTGATTGTGACGGAATGGAATGCATTTCGGGCCCTGGACTTTGCACGGGTAAAGAGCCTTTTGAAAACGCCTACGCTCGTCGATCTACGGAACATTTATAATCTCGATGAAATGAAGCGCGCCGGTATTTCTTATTTCAGTGTCGGGCGAGAAGCCCTCATGGAAGGGTAACGTGATGAGCGGATATCTGCTCGATTCCACTATTTTGCGCGAATATGATATTCGCGGCGTCATTGACGAAACGCTTACAATTGATGGTGCGCTTGCAATCGGTCGGGCATTTGGCACGATGGTTGCTGAGAAGGGCGGCCACACCGTCTGTGTCGGTTATGATGGGCGCCTTAGTTCTCCTGACCTTGAAAAAGCGGTTGTTGAGGGGCTAATGGCCTGTGGCTTATCGGTTATCCGTATCGGCCTCGGACCAACACCTATGCTTTATTTTGCTGTGAATACGGTTCCGGCAGACGCCGGGATTATGATTTCGGGTTCACACAACCCGCCAGAATATAACGGCTTTAAAATGATGCTCGGCAAGGCACCCTTTTATGGGGAAGACATTCTCCGCTTGGGAAAAATTGCGGCGTCCGGTGAATATGCTGAAGGAACGGGTGAAAGTTCTGAACATCCCGTACATGACAAATATGTGGCGCGTCTGGCAGCTGATTATATTGGTGAACGTCCTCTGAAAGTCGCCTGGGATGCCGGCAATGGTTCTGCCGGTGACGCTATGCGCGATCTATGCGCGGTTTTGCCCGGTACACATATTCTTCTGAATGAGAAGATAGATGGGACTTTTCCGGCGCATCATCCGGATCCAACCGTCCCTGAATGCCTTGAACAGCTTCAGGAGGTTGTTCGGTCTGAAAGCTGTGATTTTGGTATGGCCTTTGATGGCGACGGTGATCGCATTGGCGCCATTGACGGCCAGGGTCGAATATTGTGGGGCGACCAGATTATGGTTTTACTCGCCTCTGATGTTTTAAAGGAAATTCCCGGGGCGACAATTATTGCAGATGTAAAAGCCAGTCAGACTTTGTTTGACGAGGTCGCCCGGTTGGGCGGTGATCCGCTGATGTGGCGGACAGGACATTCACTCATCAAAGCAAAAATGGCGGAAACAAAGGCGCCGTTAGCAGGTGAGATGAGCGGTCACATCTTTTTTGCCGATAAATATTACGGTTACGATGACGGATTATATGCGGCTGTACGGTTGTTAAACCACGTTGCCAATCAGAGCCGATCTCTTGCCGAAATTCGAGATAGCCTGCCGCAGCCGGTCAATACCCCGGAACTAAGATTTCCCTGTGGCGAAACCCGTAAATTCGAGGTTGTTGATGAAGTCCTCGAACGGATGCGTGCTACAAATGCGGATATTAGTGATGTAGACGGACTTCGTGTAAAAACAGACGATGGCTGGTGGCTTTTGCGAGCATCAAATACCCAGGACGTATTAGTTGCCAGGTGTGAAGCCAATGATGAAGAAGGTCTCGGTCGATTGCGGGATGCTCTTGTCGCTGAGCTTACCGAAAGCGGTGTGCAACCGCCGGATTTTTAATACTTATTGATCGCCTTGAGAAACCGAGTTTTCTTCTCGGATAACAAGACAGGTGATGTTGCGTCGTTTGAGGACCTTGCAGGCTTCGCGGGCATTTGCCTCGATTAATCCGACAAGCCGTGCCCGATAAATCCTTTTGCCTCGTGCTGAACTCGATTTAACGGAGATGCGACTGCGCTTTAGCGTCGGGGCTATTCGGGACGCTCTGGATGCAGCCAGATGTGCCGGTGTGAACCTGTCGAAAGCCCCAACCTGAACGCTCCAATGTCGAGGCACTTTCTTTTCTGCTTCCTCGCGTTCAATGGCGGCTTTACGGTTTGCGATTTGAGCTGCCGTTAAACCGGCGAGGCTAACAGGCAATTTTCCACTTTTTTCTGCGATAAAACGATTGCGATCAGATTTATCCATCTCATCAAGCATATTGAAAACACGCCTAAATAAAGTGATTGCGTGCGTGTCACGCTTGTTTCCTGATTTGCCTCCAAATACAGCACCGATTAATCGGCGGCGCTTGTAATTTACAGACACGGCGATGTTAAAACCGGAGTCACGGATATAGCCGGTTTTAATTCCATCAGTGCCAGGCAACCGCCGTAAGAGTTTGTTGTGATTGCCGTGTGTTCGGCCTCTGTAGCTAAATTCTTTGGTCGTGAAGTATTTAAAATATTTTGGAAAGTCTCTGCGCAACGCTATCGACAATCTCGCCATATCGCGGGCGGTTGTGATTTGCTGTTTGTCCGGTAAGCCCGATGCATTTTTAAATGTGGTTCGTGACATGCCGAGTTGGCGGGCGCGAATAGTCATCAGGCGCGCGAATTTTTCTTCTGTTCCGCCGAGCCCTTCGGCGATCACTGTAGCGACATCATTCGCGGATTTTGTGACGAGCGCCCGGATGCCTTGTTGAACGGTAATCGTGCTGCCGCGTTTTACGTAAATTTTGGACTTTGGCTGTTTCGCGGCACGGCGCGAAACCTTGAGTCGGGTATTTAATTTTACCTTGCCCGATTTCAACTGCTCGAAGACCAGGTACAAGGTCATCATTTTCGTGAGTGAAGCAGGATATACCCGCCAATCTGGGTTCACGGCGTGAAGGACGGCACCGCTTTTTTCATCCACAATGATTGAGGCATATCGAGCTGCTGACGCGGGCGAAGGCAGGCTAAAAAAAGTGATGATCAGGACGGCGATCAGTAGCAGGTGCACACGGCCCCCCATATTCGATAGTTTGCTTTCTGCGTCATATCGAAACTTATTTGCCTATATTTCCCGAAGCCATTGAATCTAAACAGATTCTAATTCAAAGCCCGTCATAAGTCCATTTTGGTCTCAAGAATTTAACGTTCGATTAACTCTCGTTAACCGATTGTAATCTAGAGATGTTTGAAATCCTTGTTAAAATTGGGTCTTAGCTATGACGAATCAAATTCTACGCAGCAGCGGGAATTACTCAGTTTAGGCTAGTTTGTTCTTTCAAGATGGGTACCCTATCTAATAACATATCTACTCACGCACTACTTAAATATCAGGTCACAATCCAAAGTACTTTCGAAGAACGATGAGCGATAAAGAGACAGACCGGCCGCCGGGCGGAGATGACGACACGAATGTAGGCGTTGTAGTCCGCACCAAGCCCAAGACCCGAAAACCATCGATGTATAAAGTCATCATATTAAATGACGATTATACGCCGATGGAGTTTGTTGTTTTGATTCTCGAGCGCTTCTTTAGCAAGAGCCACGAGGAAGCCATAAATATTATGCTTCATGTGCACCAAAAAGGTGTCGGTGTTTGTGGGGTCTTTACCTATGAGGTCGCAGAGACCAAAGTAACCCAAGTGATGGATCTGGCGCAGCAGCACCAGCACCCTTTGCAATGCACACTCGAGAAGGAGTAACGCATGTTGTCGCGGAACCTCGAACGTAGTCTTCACCAGGCGTTGTCATGCGCGCGCGAACGTCACCACGAATATGCAACGCTTGAGCATTTATTGTTTGCGCTGATTGAGGATCAGGACGCCGTCGCGGTTTTGCGTGCTTGTGGTGTCGATCTCGATAAACTCAAGGAAGATCTCGTTGATTACCTTGATAACGAGCTCGGTAATTTAGTCGTTAACCGCGATGAAGATCCGAAACCAACCGCGAGTTTTCAGCGCGTTGTTCAGCGCGCGGCAATCCACGTCCAAACGGCGGGAAGACAGGAGGTCACTGGCGCAAACGTTCTTGTCGCGATGTTCTCTGAGCGTGAATCGCATGCGGTGTATTATCTTCAGGAACAGGAGATGTCGCGTTTCGATGCCGTCAATTATATCTCGCATGGCATAGCCAAAGTGCCTGGGCGTTCAGAGCCAAAACCCGTCGAAGGGACGGATGGCGATGAGGGTGACGAAACAGATATCAAGGAAGGCCATGAGGCCCTCGATGCGTATTGCGTTGATCTCAATAAGAAAGCCAGCGAAGGCAAGATCGATCCGTTGATTGGCCGGACTGAGGAGATAGAACGCACCATTCAGGTGCTGTGCCGCCGGCGAAAGAATAATCCCCTTTACGTTGGAGATGCCGGTGTCGGCAAGACGGCGTTGGCGGAAGGGCTGGCAAAACGTATCGTCGATGGTGCGGTTCCGGAAGTTCTTATTGATGCAACGATTTTTTCACTCGATATGGGGGCGCTGTTAGCGGGAACGCGTTATCGCGGTGATTTTGAGGAACGGCTTAAGGCTGTCGTCACCGAATTGGAGGCCTGTGAAGGGGCGATCCTGTTTATTGATGAAATCCATACCGTTATTGGTGCCGGGGCGACCAGTGGTGGGTCGATGGATGCCTCCAACCTGCTCAAACCGGCTCTGCAAAGCGGCACATTGCGGTGCATGGGATCCACGACCTATAAGGAATATCGGTCTTACTTTGAAAAAGACCGGGCACTGGCACGCCGTTTTCAGAAAATTGATGTTGTTGAGCCCTCAATCGAAGATGCCGTTAAAATTCTTCGCGGGTTGAAACCTTATTACGAGAAACATCATCGTGTCCGCTATACGGCGGAAGCGATCCGTACGGCGGTCGAGTTGGCTGCGCGCTATATCAATGATCGCAAACTGCCTGATAAGGCGATTGATGTGATCGATGAAGTGGGTGCCGCTCAGATGCTCCTGCCGGAGGGCAAGCGCCGGAAGATGATCAGCGTCAAAGACGTTGAGGATGTTGTGGCCAAGATAGCAAGAATTCCGCCAAAGAGTGTGTCACGCGATGATCAGGAAACACTCAAGACGCTGGCAGACGATCTGAAACGCGTTGTCTTTGGTCAAGATGACGCGATCGCTGCATTATCGTCGGCGATCAAGCTTTCTCGCGCCGGACTTCGTGAGCCGGAGAAACCGATAGGGTCTTATCTGTTTTCGGGCCCTACCGGCGTTGGCAAAACCGAAGTGGCCCGCCAATTGGCAAACACGATGGGCATTGAGCTGATCCGCTTCGATATGTCGGAATATATGGAACGCCATACGGTATCCCGCTTGATTGGCGCGCCGCCAGGATATGTTGGATTCGATCAGGGCGGATTGCTAACGGATGCGATTGATCAGCACCCGCATGCGGTTTTGTTGCTGGATGAAATTGAAAAAGCCCATCCCGACCTGTTCAATATTCTGCTGCAGGTGATGGATCATGGGCGCCTGACCGACCATAACGGCAAGAACGTCGATTTTCGTAATGTCATCTTGATTATGACAACGAACGCCGGTGCCGCCGATATGGCTAAAGAAGCCATCGGTATTGGTCGGACAAAGCGCGAAGGCGATGATGAAGAAGCCATCAAGCGTATGTTTACGCCGGAATTCCGTAACCGGCTCGATGCGACGATTGCTTTTGCCGGTCTGTCACCGGAGATCGTCTCGCTCGTCGTCGACAAGTTTGTCATGCAGCTTGAAGTTCAGCTCGAAGACCGCAACGTGACGATCGAGTTGGATGATGCTTCCCGTAAATGGCTGGTCGAAAAAGGCTATGACGAACACTTCGGCGCGCGTCCTCTTGGCAGGCTCATTCAGGAGAAAATTAAAACGCCGCTGGCTGACGAATTGTTGTTTGGCAAACTCGCGCGTGGTGGCGTGGTCAATGTCTCCGTGAAAGATAAAGAGCTGGCCTTTGATATCCGGCCCGAAGATCCTAAAAAGAAGCCAACCAAGCCCAAAGCCAAGGGTAAAAATAAGGGCAAGGATTCAGGCAAAGATAACGACGACGGCAAAAAAACACCGGAGCTCGTTAAATAGATAGCCTGGCTGCGTTTTAAAGGTCGACGTCTTTACGATAAGGAGAGCGTTCGTCTTCAAGGACGTCCATTTCCCATTCGGTTTCTTTTTGTTCACTGATGAGAAACCTTGCGACGGCATCCCTGAAGGCAGGATCCCGTATCCAGTGCGCGCTATAAGT
>CALIBP010000127.1 GCA_938048165.1 uncultured Alphaproteobacteria bacterium
AGAGTAGGGCGCCGCCAGCCCCTCCAAATGGAAGACCTCACACAACTCCAAATAACACCAACGCGGGGTGGAGCAGCCCGGTAGCTCGTCAGGCTCATAACCTGAAGGCCGCAGGTTCAAATCCTGCCCCCGCAACCAAAGATTAAAGCCGCTAAGTCAACGACATAGCGGCTTTTTTGATGGCTCCCATCACTACCCAACCCAACATAATTGCCGCGTTCATTGCTACGTTTGAATGTTCCTTGGTGATAGCTGAAGGTGTTTTGTGCTGACTTTGGGTGCGTCCGACGCAGTGTTATAAGTCCCTAGGGGCCCGTCGCGTGGTCCGGGGCCCGTGGTGTAATTTTCTCGAGAATTTGCTTCAGAGATCGCGGCCCACGGCTCAGAGGTGGAGGCTTGGGCTGGGTTCGTGACAAAAAACCACCACGCCAGACCTATGAGATATTAATCCGCCAAACGCGAAAACTCCGGACCGGGTCGCAGGTAGGGTGGCACCGAGGTTCGGGGGGCGGCGTCGGAAAGATGGTGTTGCTGCCGTCACTCCGGCTAATTATGAAATTTTTTTATTTTCCTACTCGGCTGCCGTCACGGTCAGCGCGGCGCGGGCGATGTTTTGAAAGCCGCTCAGCTACGTCCGTTATTGACCCGTGAGCAGACATCTTCCGCCAGATCGCAAAGGTCCGTTTCTAGCCAGAAGCTGCCCACACAATGATTTCCCAAATATGTCGGCTTTCTGATCAGGAAGCGGAAATGACGGTTGGACTGTGGCATAGACAGGTCGTGACCCAAGGCTGCCAGTTTCGCCTAATCGGTATTGGACCCCTAATCATCGACAATAGAGTGCAACACCTCTAATTTGATAACTAAAGGCCAGTCCCTTTCCCCGGCACGATTGGTGATCGTGCCTGATTTGTTGGAGTTCACCAATGTGTATCAATACGCTCAAGGTCAATTCAGCTAAAAAGCGATTTGGATGCTTCCTACTGATTGCATTGTTTTGTTCGCTCTGGCGCCCAGCCATCGCTTCGGAAGAAGCATTGGTATACGTCGCGAAAACGAGCGGGTGCGGCTGTTGCATCGCATGGATTGAACACCTGGAGAGAAGTGGTCTGACAGTAAAAAGCCAAAATATGGTTATGGGCAGTCTTATGCAGTTCAAACTGCAAAGCGGGATCAGCGCAGAATTGGCTTCCTGTCATACGGCCAGGGTAGGCGGATACACGATCGAGGGTCACGTGCCGGAGCGTGAAATTCGGCGGCTGTTGACGGAGAAACCGGAGGTTGTCGGTCTGGCCGTGCCCGGCATGCCGCTTGGTTCCCCTGGGATGGACCAAGGTCCGGACCGGGAAGCTTACGATGTACTGCTGATCCGCGCGGACGGCTTGACAGAAGTTTATGCGACCTATCCGTTGGCAGATTAATTTCCTTGATTCCCACTCCCTTTAGGTGACTGGATGACAACTTTCTGGCCATTCGCGAGTCAAAGTCAGGTCTCGGTATCTTTGAATCTGTAACGCCACGTGCCCCTTCGATGATTCTATCCGACGTATCTACTCCGGTAACGTGCATGCCGCGACTGTCCCGACAACGGTCGCACGGCTGGGCAACCGTTCATCTGTTCTCGAATTAGTTGCCTGCACCGCGATCGGTTAGCCTACTGCCGTGGGCCTTGGTGCGTTTTGTCCTTTGAAGCAGTGGCTGCGTTTAGGGCGTGTGGTTTCATCACTCGCCGCCTCGAAGACGGGCTGCCCGAATGGAGAGCTTCCGGTCTGCCGGTGGAATTTCAGGGGTCGCCTGAATGAGTAGCAGCTAGGAAAGCATGCTTCCTGAAGAACAGATCAGACTCAGCTTCACAGAGAATCGAGGGCGTATGACCGTATTTTCAACGGAAAGCCCTCTAATCCGCGACGTCGGATACAGCGCGACAAACGATAGCGCCGAGCGTCGTTAGGTCATTTTCTTTGGTGCTTGGTGATCCTCGGCCTCGCAAAGATTGTGATCGCTCAACACCTCCAGCACATGACAATCCGCGATGCTTCCGCCTTTGCATTGGTGGATCATGCGCTTGAGTTCATGGCGAAGTGCTTGCAAACGCTCAATTCGGCGGTTGACTTCGATGAGTTGCGTTTTGGCGATCTCGTCTACCGCATCGCATGGCTGATTGGGATCATCCGACAGGCTGATGAGATCGCGGATCGCCTGTAATGGAAACCCAAGTTCCCGCGCATGCCGAATAAACGTCAACCGATGGATGGCTGACTCGTCGTAAAGGCGCTGATTCCCGCCCGAGCGTGGCGGTGCCGGAATGAGGCCGATTTGCTCGTAATACCGGACTGTTTGCACCTTGCAACCGACAGCTTCGGCGACACGGCCAATCGTCAAATCGCGGGTCAAAGCAAATTACCTCTTGAACCTATAGTTACTGTAGACATTACGTTTAGCATATCCGAGATGAAACGGCGAACGAAAGGATGCGTTATGGCCGGAGGATGTTGCAGTCACGAACCGAAGTTCGACGGCGTGTCGAAGGGCTTCAAACGTGCGCTATGGGCAGTGATCGCCATCAATGGAACCATGTTTTTCGTTGAAATGGCGGCGGGTGCGATGGCCGGGTCTCAGGCATTGAAAGCGGATGCATTGGATTTTCTGGGCGATACGGTCACGTATGCAATCAGCCTCATCGTGATCGGCATGTCGCTCAAAGTCCGTGCCACGGCAGCCTTGGTCAAAGGGGCCAGTCTTGCGGCGATGGGACTCTGGGTCTTCGGAATGACCGCATATCAAGTTCTGATTCTCGGTGTTCCAAGCGCCTCGATCATGGGTGGCATCGGCCTGCTCGCCCTGGCGGCCAACCTCTCTAGCGTTCTCATTCTGATGCGCTTCAAGGACGGTGACGCGAACGTTCGCTCCGTATGGCTTTGCAGCAGGAACGACGCGATTGGCAACATCGCGGTGATGCTGGCGGCTGGTGGGGTGTATCTGACCGGGACCGCTTGGCCTGACCTGATCGTCGCGGGGTTGATGGCCGGGCTGTTCCTGTGGTCAGCGTTGCAGATTATCAAGCAGGCGATGAATGAACGGCGCCACGTCGAGGCGCACGCCGTCGCTGCTGAATAGCAACCCTGGTATCGAGGAAATCCGCTGGTGACGGACGGAATAAAACGCCCTTTGCGTCATCACAGAACGATAGCAGGTTTGTTTTCACAAGCTTGTGCTCGTTCAACCTCGCTTGTTTTTGTGTCGTCGGTCCTGCTAGGAACAATGGTTCTAGATCAGGTGACGAAGTGGGCAGCACTCACGTTTTTATCGGGGCCACCGTACAAGGTCGAAGTCACGCCATTTTTCGATCTTAGCCTGGGTTTTAATACAGGAGTCAGTTTCGGTTTTTTTGGTGGTGTTTTCAGCAATCAGCAATGGCCTTTGATTGCGATAACCATCGCCATTGCCGTTGCTCTCACCGTTTGGGCGTTGCGTATGAACCGACTGCTGGAAGCGTTGGCGATTGCTTTAATCGCGGGCGGTGCATTCGGCAACATCATTGATCGGATCCGACAAGGTGCGGTCACTGACTTCTTGGATTTTCATGTGATGGGGTGGCATTGGCCTGCCTTTAATTTTGCCGATGTATTCATTTTTATTGGAGCTGCATCGCTACTAATTTTGTCGTTTATTACACCCGAGGCGAATGAAGCCAAAAGGGGCGAAACAAAAAATGAACCCTGAAAACATCAAAACAATGATCTCGCCAGATAGAGCGCTGATCGGCGCATGGTTGATAGCGCTGGTGTCCACTCTGGGGGCGCTGTTTCTCGGTGAGGTCATGGGACGCACTCCTTGCGTACTATGTTGGTACCAGAGGATCGCCATGTTCCCCTTAGCCGTTATTCTCGGTATTGCGTGTTATCTGTCGGACCTTAATGTGCGCCGCTATGCACTCCCATTAGCCATTGCGGGAGGAGCAATAGCGTTCTGGCATAGCCTTCTTTTTGCCGGGTTCATCTCGGAGGCGATACAACCGTGTACGCAGAATGGCCCCTCCTGTTCTGGAAAAGATCAGGTCCTATTCGGATATTTGCCGCTTCCGTATCTCTCGTTAGCGGCATTCAGTTTGATTTCTCTCTTGTTATTCTTGTCTGTGAAAAAGGAACAAAAATGAATCGTCGTAGTTTTATCGTTCAAATTGGGTTAGCAATTGTGGCCATCTTTTTTTTCGCCATGTATCTCTATAAACCCTTAAACAAGGAAAGGGTAGACGTGGCACCAGTTGCAAATGCTACTCAATTGGTCCGTGATCATTCGCCTATATTTGGTCCAAAAGATGCACCGGTTACAATTGTTGAATTTTTCGATCCGGCGTGCGAGTCGTGTCGCGCCTTCCATCCGATCGTCAAGGACATCATGGCGACATATCCTGATGAAGTGCGGGTAGTGCTTAGGTATGCGGCATTCCATCCACCGTCTCAGCAAGCAATTCGACTTCTTGAGGCCGCACGTCTGCAAGGAAAGCTCGATCCTGTGCTGGAGCGATTGCTTGAAACTCAACCACGTTGGGCATCACACGGTCGGACACCCGAGAGCGTCTGGAACTTGCTCGATGGTACCGGGTTGGACATCGAACGCGCGCAACGTGAAAGCCAAATGCCGCACATCGTCAGCGTTCTCAATCAAGATGCCGAAGACATCAAGGCGTTTGGGGTACGCGGAACGCCAACGTTTTTCGTTAACGGAAAAGCACTGGACTCTTTTGGTGAGGCGCAGTTGCGCGATCTCGTCCGATCCGAAGTGGAGGCATTGTGAAAACGGTTCGGTATATCCTCTGGGGACTAGCTCTCCTCGCCCTGGTTATTGCTGCAGGCCATCAACTTTCACATTTCTTGGGCACCGACGCGGAGAACGTTGATGGATTCCAGCCCGCCTTCACCCTCGTGAACCATCAAGGTGATACAGTTAGCGAAGCAACCTATCGAGGCAACTGGGCACTGGTGTTCTTCGGGTTTACGAACTGCCCCGACATTTGCCCGACAACCTTGGCGGAGTTGGCGGAGGTCATGGACAGACTCAGTGCCGAGAGTAAGGAGGTAACCCCGCTGTTCATCTCCGTAGACCCAGCGCGGGATAGCATTGAGGCGTTGACCGAGTACGTTTCGGCTTTCCATCCTTCAATCGTCGGGCTGACGGGAAGCGATAAGCAAATCTCCAATGCGGTAAGTTCGTTCAAGGCCTACTTCGAGAGAGAAGCGCAGGACTCAGCGCCCGATGGTTACACCATGGCGCACACGTCCAGCATTTATCTGATGTCTCCGGCCGGATATTTCGTGCGTACATTCAAATACGGAACCCCGCCGGAAGACATCCTCGAAGATTTGCGAGGGAGAATATGACTTATTCGCTGTTCCGATCACTCATCGTCGCGATGTCGCTCTTCATGCCGCTCGTTTCCGCATCGTATGCCGTTGCGGAGCCCGTGCGGAAAGACGCCATGGTCGTCGAAGCACCGTGGGCGCGCGCATCCATTGGCACATCTCGTCCGTCCGCAGCGTATTTGACGATTCATAATGAAGGGACGAGTGGCGATGTGCTGATCGGCATCCAAACGTCGGTTGCGGGAAAAGCCGATGTTCATACCATGACGATGACGGACGGCGTCGCGCGCATGGGGGTGGCCGGTGCGGTTGAAATCCCTGCTGGAAATAAAGTCGAACTCAAGCCAGGGGGAATGCATATCATGTTGATGAAACTCGCTCAGCCTCTCGAAAAGGGTAAGTCCTTCTCCATGACCCTAAGATTTGAGAAAGCGGGAAACATCACGTTGACCGTTCCCGTGCTGGGCATCGGCGCGACGGGTCCGGGTGAATGACGCCATCTTTTCAGAAAGTGCTGTCTCTGGTAGGCGGTACGGTGGCAGCGATTGTGTTAGTACTTTTTCTCGGATGGTGGCAGGTGGACGGTCCAGGCGCCCCCACCAAGGACGTTCCCACGAACAAATTGCCCTTGCCGATTGACCAAATGAACTTCACGTTAACTGCTGACGACGGCAGACGGATTGTCCCGGCGGATTGGATAGGTCAGCCGTTGCTCGTGTTCTTTGGGTTTACCTACTGCCCCGATGTCTGTCCCACGGCATTAACCGAAATTACCGATTGGCTCGATGGGTTGGGTCAGGAATCAGAACGCATAAACGTCGCCTTCATTACCGTCGATCCCGAGCGTGACACGTTTCAAGCCATGTCCGCATACGTTGAGAATTTTCATCCGGCAATAACTGGCTATACCGGTTCGCCCTCCGATATTGCCGACGTTGCACGAGGGTTGCGGGCCAAATACGAGAAAGTGGTGACGGGTCAAACATATACGATGGACCATACAGCGGGCATATTCGTTTATGACGCTCAGGGAATGTTCGTCACTGTGATTGATATTCATGAGCCTAAAACGACCGCCGTACAGAAAATTAAGAGAGCTTTGTAACACAGCAATCGTGATCCGATTTTCACAAGACCCCTTACTATGGTTTTGTCTGCTTTTGGCACAGCTCACCTGTGGGAGCTTGAAACGTCGAGTGTCGGAAAACTGATCAGAAAGCGGACACACCTACGTAGGGGACCGAATAGCCGGTTAGGGTCAGGAGCGGACGTTCCGAAGGCCGCTCAGATACGTCCGGTATTCACTCGGGAGCAGACATTTTTTTTCGACGGCATTGTCAGGGCAAAGCGGCTTGAAGCATGAAACCCGCGCTGTAAAGTTCGACTAAACCCCCTATTTGTGGCTTAATAACAACCAGTTAAATGACCCATGAACCCACATCCACCGTCCGCATAAGACGCCTCCGGGAGCGCCGCTCCAGAGGAGTTGTCATGGTTGCACGGTCGAAATCGGCGAGGGCGGGATAGATCTTTTGGTCGGCAACGGGTTGCTGAAACAGCATCAGGTTGGTGACCGTCATGCGGTAGGTGAAGCGTGTCTCTTGGCACTCGAGCAGCGGGCCACGGACCGCGGCGCGCGGACCGCGGAACTGGGGTAGACCGGTCAAACGGGGAGCACCCCTAGTGATGAACGTACGACCCCATGAACGGAGGGATCAGCCCGTGAAGAAAATTGAACATGCAGCTCTCACTGAATCCGGCCTCGCAACCCGTTTCGGCCCGAATTGGCCAGGGCGGAGATGCGGTGCAAAGACCCGCCAGGGAGCACCTTGCCAGAACCCAGCCATTAAAAACCGCGCCCGCTGTAAGCTGCATGGCGGTAGGTCTACCGGCCCACGGACCGCGGAAGGTAAGGCACGAGTAGTTGCCGCTAACACCAAGCACGGACGACGGTCCGCGGCCCACGT
>CALIBP010000128.1 GCA_938048165.1 uncultured Alphaproteobacteria bacterium
GCAATTTCCAATCTAAGATGAGGAAACTCACGCTGAAAGCCGGTGATCCGCGAAATTGGCAACTGTTGCGATACGGCCAGGATGACCGGCTGCTCCGGATCGATCGCGGCTGGATCAAGGCTGTTCATATCCTTGTCGAAATAACCGCTTTCGCTGTAGATGACCAGTTGTCGTTCCAGACCGTCGGTATTCTCGGGCGTTGGCTCGGTGGTCATTTCCAAGGTCGCGGCACTGGCCTCGGTGCCATCGGCCTCAGGCGCGTTTACCATTGCGAACAGCATTAGGATCATCAGACTGAAAAAGGCCATGGCCAAGGCCAGTGCCACTTCCGCGAGGGGGTTTGCGCCATCATTGATCATCACTGTCTCCTGATATTCGGCTCTTCAGGGGACATGAAAAAATCAGGTCTGTTTTGGCTGGATGGCGGCGGTTTTTGCCGGTCAGTTGAACTTGGCCCGGTTGCCTGTCGTTCCCTTGCGATTGCCGGTTGAGATGCGGCGGATATCGATATGATTGCCGGTGATCACGAACTGCACATCCTCGCCGACATCAAGCCCGATCTCGGCAAGGGACACCATGATCCATTCGCCAAGCCGGTCGAGGTCGGCAGTGGTGTGATAGCGCAATCGCTGGCGTGGGCCGGATGTCTGCGAGCGGGTGATATCGACAAAGCCGGGGAATTCGTTGCGCATCAGGTCGAGAAGCTGGACTCGCTCTTCCGCGCCGAGATCGATGAGCTCCACCTCGAGGATGGCGATGGCATTCCCATCTCCAGCCATGGTGCCACCCGGCTCCTGCAGCAGGAATATAAGGCTGTCGCCGAGCGTGTCGGCCATCCGTTCAACCTCGGTACGCAATGTCAATGCCTGACAGGCCGCCGCACAGGGCAAGGGCGGGACAAGGGTAGTGTTCGGCACCGCCCAGCTGGCAACAAGTTGCTGGCTTGCAGGTTCATAAATTTCGGAACTCAAGCGGATTTCATAACCCGGTGACCGATTGCCGGTCTCCGTTATCTCAAGGTCGACCAGCACGATGATCGACTTGCCAACGGCTGTCATGATGTCATTGCCGCGTGCCAGCAAATCGGAACGCGAAATCACCGGCCCTATATTCAGTGTCTGAAGAATCGGGTCCGACGATGCCACCCGGTAACCGGCGCGGCTGAGGCGCGATCCCACGGTGACAGCGGCGTGACTTTGTACCTCGCTGTTCACGGTTGGAATGACGATGATCGTGTCATCTGCACCGGCGGTGCCAACCATAACGAATGACAGGGTCAGCATGGCGAAAAGGGCCTGCAGCAGACTATGGGGCAAGCATCTGAGGGGGAAGGTTGGAAGCTTATTGAACGACAGATAGGTCAACATGGCATCACCCGTCACATAGCGGAGAATAGATTTTACGGGACCGATCCTTCTGAACACGTATGCCGTTGTCCTTTGCCAGGATCCGCGAGGAGGCGTGGGGCGCGATGCGATAGGACACCATGAGCTGCTCCAGCCATTTCTGCAAACGTTGTCCTGTCGCGGTGCTGCGGTAGGTATAGACCGCAAAGGTCGGATTTGGCGCCTTGACCAGATCGATCGAGAGAAATCCCGGAAACTCCTTTTCCATTTTGGTCAGAAGGTCCCGCCTTTCGCACGGATCAAACCCCTCAAGTGATAGTCTGAATTCCGTGGCTCGGCCGCCCCAGGGCTTTCTGGCGGCTATGGAAAGAACATATCCGTTCTGTTCCAGTTGCCGGGCAAGGGCGCGCGCGAGGGCCGCCGCCGAGGCGTCGATTTCTAGCCGGCTCTCAAATTCGACCATGGGAAGCGTCGTAGTGCGCGCGACCAACCGCCCCGAGCCGACATCGATCACGGACGTGGCCGGAACAGGCAGGGATCCGGCGCCTGACGAGAGGATGTCCACGTCAACGGCAAGGAGTCTGCTGGGGTGCTGTTTCGCGATCTGCTGCAAAATGGCTGGAATATCGGTGTCGCCATGCGCGCCTGTCGGAGCGCCTGCGGCATTGCCGGATCTCGGTATCGTCACGAAATTAGGGTCAAGCGGCAGGATTCCGATATCCATCATGGCTTCGCCAATGGCAAATTCGAGGCGTCTTTGAAGCGGGTCCTCATTGGCGTCACCATCGGACATGGGGGTTGGCATGATAATGATGCTGTCGATATCACTGCCGGTTGCGTTGGCGGGCATGTTCATAAATGCCAGTGCAATCAACAGACTGACCACGATATGCATGAGGGCTTTTGAAGATCGTCTTGGAAACGCGTACATCGCCATTCTTCCGGTTTGTGAACTTTTCAGGCTACTAATACGGGCTGGTTTCAAGCCCTGCGTCGGTCCCATTATCGGGGACATGAAATTTTCTGACTGAATTTTGCATGGTAGTGAGTGTAGTCGGCTTTGGCGACAAGCCAATGCCATGCTTGTTGAGATACGCTCATGTTGCTACTGTTGTGGTGGGGGAGCGTAACATTTTAGATTTTGGTGGAAACATGCACTCGAGCCCTCTCTCTTATTTTGCGTCAGTAATTATGCGTTGCTTGCCAACAAGGCACCTGCATGCGGTGACCTTGACCGTGGCCTTGGTCGCCTTTGGCAGTCAGCAGGTGCTGGCGCAATGTGTGACGGATCAGCCTTTCTACGGCTCGGTTGAAACAACCTATACGCCAAAGAGCAATTTCAACAACAAACCGAGGGCAGAGGACATCTCGGGCGTCGAAGCACAGGCCGTGCAGAATGCCTGGCAAAGCTATGTTGGCAGCTGCATGGGGCCCGGGCGTATGCAGCAATATCTCGCGCAGCAAAATGATATTCTTCGTAATCTTGACAGCTACCTGATCAACAAGCAGGTTGCCCATGAATTCGACAAGAAGTCGAAGACGATCACCGCCGAGGCGCTGTTGATGGTCAATCAGCCTGTGATTGACGGCATGTTTACCAGCACTTCAGGCGGGGGTGATGGTGACGGTGCCTATATGGTGTGGATCTTTGCCGCCAAGCAGGCCGGCTACACCAAGGAAAGTGACGTCACCACCTATGACGCCGACGTATCAAAGCAAAGTAACGCCAAGTCGCTGAACTCGCAGGAAACGGTGTTCGCCGAGGATGACACCACGACGGTGGAGAGCACGCTGACCGAAACAAAGTCGAAATCATCCAGTGGTGGGGAGACAACACAGCGTGGTGCAGAGCGCACCGCCGTGATCCGCGAATTCGACCTTGTGCCGACCATCGATTTCAACACCAAGTTTTCGGAAGTGATGGCGCTTAACAACTACGAGCCTACCGAGTATCTCGATGTCCTTGACGCCTGCGGTGGCGAGGAGTTGGAGGTTGTCGAGGAAGAGCTTGCCTTTGACGGAAGGATGAGCCGCGAGACACGCCGCGCCGTGGTGACTGGCGTCCGGGATTGTGAAGTGACCTACCTTGCTATCGGGACGATCGAGGTGAATCAGCCGAAGGTTTCGGCGGTTGAAGGCTATACTGTGACGGTGTCGATCACTGGCGAGGTCCTTGACGTCTCGCGACGCCTACCAAAAAAGGTGGCGGCGATCGGTCCGGTTCTCGGCCAGGCCGGCGGCGATGAAGACAATATTGCGGTGAAGAATGCGCTGATGATTGCCGGCGATCTTGCCGCCAAGGAAATTGTCAGTCGCCTGAATGCCAAGGGCGTTAATTAACGTCGGTCCAGTGCTGACGCGGGGCACCTGGGCGGCGCCCTGACAGGAGTCTATGAAATGTTCGCAGTGATGACGATGCAGCGGAGGGCAGCGCTCTCCTTCCTTTTGGGATTTTTGTTGGTGGCGCTCTCCAACGCGCCATTTCCGGCGCAGGCGCGAGGCGGCGTCGAGATTGTGTCCGTGCAATCGCAGGGGCTTGGCATGACGCAGAGTGACGCGATCCTTGACGGGGTCCGTGAGGCTGTGTCCATGGTCAATGGCATGGCCATTGCGTCGCAGACCTCGCTGGCAGAACTGACCACCGAGGTCACAACTGATGCCGAGTCCGCCTTTCTGATGTCATCTACCTTCATGGAGCAGATCAGCACGGCCACAAGCGGCATTGTCGATGGCTATGATCTCCTGTCCAGCAGCGAGGACGCCGCCACCGGGCTCATCATAGTGAATCTGTCGGTTCGGGTGGCACGTTACACGGCGTCAAAACAGCTTGACCGGTTGCGTATGGCGCTCGCTGCCATGCGGATCGATAACAATGTTCAGGACCTGCAGGCAGCAGCGGAATTTGCTGAGGATTTGCAAGACGGGGTGATTGATTATCTGACCCAGACACGACGCTTTGCGATGATCGACAGGCAGTTGATGGCCGAGACTCAGGCTGAATTGAATTATGTTGCCACGGCGGATGTGCCGACGCGCGAGCTTGCACGGCTCGGTAATCAGGTCGGCACGGATTATCTTGTCACCATCGAACTTCGGGATCTCGTCACCGCAGTGACTGAACGTAAGATGGCGACCACCAACCGGATCCGCCGCAAGACAACGCTGGCAAGCGAGGTGGGTGTGCGCATCATCGATGTCGCGACCTCGCAGATAAAGTTTTCCGGAACTGTCGATACACGTGGGAACAAGGATTACCGCAGCCTGGCGCGAGAGGCCAGCCGTGCCATCGGACGCTATATCCAGAATGCGATCTACCCGGTGCGGATTGTCGCCATCGATGGCAATGTTCTAACCCTCGGGCAGGGTGGCAAGACAATCGAGCGGGGTGAACGCTACAGTCTCATTCGCCTTGGTGAGAGGTTATATGATCCCTATACGAAGGAAAGCCTCGGTTATAAAGAAACCACTGTCGGGTCGGTCATCATCACAACGGTTCGTTCGAAGCAGTCTAAGGCTGAAATCGAGACCTTTGACGGAGCAGATATGGCGGCCTTAACCGGTTATGATTATGTTGTCCGTCCGATTGAGCCCGCCGCTGGTGCTGAGCTGGAAGCGGCGCGCGAGCGGGTAAAGAAGGCGAAGGATCAGGTGAAGTCCATCAAGGATAAGTTCGACGAGTGATTGGCACCATCGCCCTACGGCTTCACGCTTGTGAGAGCCAATTCCATATGTCTGTCATTTTAGGGCACGGTATCGAACCGCTGCCCCAACCAACTTTATTTCTGCCCCACCAAGCGAAAGCATCAGCCCAACCGGCAATTTAAGAACGGGTCTGTACATTGATTGATAGTGGTCAATGCGTGGAAACTTTTTAAATTAAAGCCCGTTATTGAAACTTCACTGACCACCTGCCAAGATTTCGCTGAGATTGGCTGTAAAGAGTGGAATGGCATCAAATGGCACGAAAAACTTCGATCTTGAGTGTCTTTATGGCCTTTAGTTGGGGGGTTTTATCGCTGGTAAGCCCATCTCAAGCAACTGAAACTTGGAAAGGACTTGTCAGCTCTCAGTATCCAATTGGATTTGAAACCTCTCCGAAGGAAGCGTGTGAAAACGCAGAGGAACAAGCAAAACTCGATGCTATGAGTTTGGCCGGTTGTGAAAAGCTCTCATTTAGGCAATTCGAGACCTGCGAAAGCTCAGATGACGCTGACCGATGCGCATTTTTTCAAGAAACTTTCAACGCTTACGACAACTGCTTTGTTGAAAAATACAAGTTATTGGAGCGCAACACGAACAAGCTCGACTTGAACCAAAACCTTGTGTGTGAAGTTGCCGCTGAAATAAGTGTTCGTGGCTTCAAGAGCCAACATAACCCCAATTTAATCGTACAAGTTGACGATGCGCTGTCTCG
This sequence comes from uncultured Alphaproteobacteria bacterium, assembly GCA_938048165.1. GTDB lineage: Bacteria > Pseudomonadota > Alphaproteobacteria > MPNO01 > UBA2964 > UBA2964. Next base: position 5,761 of record CALIBP010000128.1, read on the forward strand.
TAATTTCAAAGTAGGCGATGAAATATTAGTGAAGGGAAGGCTGAGCCAACCATCCTTCATTAACGTTCTTGCCTGGTATCCAGAAATCGACCGTAACAACTTATACAAGCTTCATTCTGATGAGTTGCTGAGAGAGCCAAAATTCTCAAGTGGTTTTGAATTGCCACCAGTCACACAGTCTGAACGTTGGTGGGCTTTCCTACCAGAAGACTTCAATCGCGAAGAGAGCAATGAATTCATCCTTGTCCTTGCATCAGCAAAACCATTCAAAGTGATGCCTAAAGAGGCACGCTCGAGTTTTTTTGAACGTCTTGATGAATTCGGCCGAGAAAACTGGCGCATAGCCAGATACAGCTATAGAATCTTTAAGTAAGGTTTGGGTTTTATGATGCGGATAATCTTGAATGCCTCTTTGGTATTACTGCTGTCTTCAATTGGCTTTATCCAACCCGTAGATGCCCTTACTTTCAAAAAAGATGGAAGCGCTGTTCAGAAAGATGGAACGGTTGTTCAACCATCAAAAAATACGGACCAACAGCCTGCGGGAAGTTCCAAACCTACACCTACAGAACAGCCAGCAAGGAAAGCCTTGGCTGCTGGCCGAATTCCAGACTGGTGCAGCGCGCCACCCGAGAACACCGTTTTTCGGATTTCAGCCTGTGGCACAGCAAACGCAATCAATCTCTCAATGGCAAAAAATAGAGCGCTTTTAGATGCTAAAAGGCAGCTAGCCGATGTGGTGAATGGAGCGATAGAGTTTGCCAACAATACTGTGGTTAGTTCAGCCAGTGATGTGCCAATACGTGGCTACAAAAGGCTGGCCGAGGAGACGAAGACCATAAAGGGCCGGGCTTACCACTTTGTCTTGCTTCAGATGGAAATCGGGCCCGCTGCGGACTTGATGACGCAATCATTAGAATACAGCATTGACCGTTTTACACGCTCCTGCCCTGAAGGTTGGACAAAAGTCGATAACGGTTGTGTGCTCTACTAATAAACTTGGTCACTGGAACCTCACTAGCACCCTGTCTGCGTCACCCTGAAGCTCAGGTGTCTGGCTTCCTGAGGACTGCTGTATGACGTTCTGCCGGACATAGGCATGTAGTTCGCCAGCGGTAATCTGGTTGTCCTGATTGGCATCAGCATCGCCCTCCATGCCCTTCAGAAGGAAGTAGCTGAACATACCGTGCTTCGCTTCTTCTAGCGGCTTTGCTGTCTGCTCGCCACCAGCAGCGGTCATGACTGTAAAACCCTTTGGGACGGCCTGTGCTCTGGCACGGATGGCTATCGGGCGGGAAGCAATTAGTGTCTCCGCACCTCTGGTCGTTCCAGAGTAACAGGTATCAAGGAAGACGGTGACTGATCGGGGGTTGGCGGCGGCTATGTCGGCGAACAATTCGTCACGAAGCAATGCGGTACGTTCGAGTAGTCGTGGCGAGCCATCATGAGGCAGCAGAAACATCTGTTTGCCATCGTCACTTGCCAAACCGTGTCCGGCAAAGAAGATGTAAATGTCTGACTTGCCCGGACGGCTAGCACGATGGAGCCAGTCCTGCAAAGTGAGAAGGATTCCCTTTTCATCAGCCTTGTCATCCAAGAGCGTTTGGATTCTGTCTGTTTGTATGCCAAGCTTTTGCGCGGCAAAATCAGTAAAAACCTGCGCATCACTGTTGGCGTAGGCGGCTTTCACTGGCGTTTCCGTGTAGGACTCAACGCCGATAATCAGTGCCAGCGCATCCTCGTTTGGGCGTACCTTCCGGTTAAGAGGATTGAGCCTTTCAAAGGTGATATTGGCGCGGGCGGTTGCGGCTACGCGATCAATCCTGACATCAAGAGTGTTTTTCGTCCCGAGTAGATTCACCACCTCGACGGGTATCGAGACGCCACCTTCCGGAACATAGGTCTGGGCCACGAATCTGCCATCGCTCTCAAAAACAACCTGTCTACCGTCGACACGCAGTTCGGCAATCCCCGCATCATCCGTGATTTGCCCAACGATTTTCCCCTGTGGTCCGTCAGATGATACGCTTAAGATTATTATTCCTGGAACCACATCTACAGGTTGGTTAGGTGCAGGTTTGTCAGTTTGAACAACGGGTGTCTCCACCACCTGCGCGTTTGTGTCTTGTGTCTCTGGTGCTGGCAACGCAAAAAGCTGCTCCTCTGCATCCCGACTAATCGTAATGCTGTCATCGCTAGTGACTGGCGTGGATGACGTGCCATTTTGTCTTGACACTTTTGTGGCCGGCGTATCGCCTTTCAACTCACATCCCAGACCACGTTTCATCGCCTCATCGACAAAAACGGAAAATGCCTTAGTGGCACGCCATTTTCCCTGCTTGTTAGTCGCCATTCTGCAAAGGGACAAGTCATCAAGGCCACCGGCAAGCTTTGCGACTGGATTAATTTCCCTCTCTTCACTTGCAGAGCCACTAGCCAGCGCCTGTGAGGCTTCTGATGCAACGATTTTGCGCGTGGGGGATGGGATCAGCGCAGGCACTGGATCAGGTGCGACGAATTCCGTCTGAGCCTCTTCAATTTGACCTTCTGCTGGAGCCTTCGGTGCGGTAGCGGATGGCGAAAGCAGGTTGCCGTCATCGTCACATGTTATGCCGCGGCGCAGCACTTCAGTACGCCATACGGGTAAAATCGTCGCAAACTTGCAAACTGCCTCATCAGATTTTGAATCTGGATTGATTAACCCAGCCTCTGATCCCGAAAACGAATTCGCGATCACGGTGGAAGATGTTATCGTTAACATCAAAGCTATTGAAACCATGAAAGTTAGGTGCCATTTCTGAATAGTCAGGCACCTCAGGCTCTCTGGTTGTATTGATGTCTGTAGGAGTATCTTCATGGGACAAAAGTGTATCGCTTCTCTGCTCAAAATTATAGCGGTTCTTGTGGCATTCTTTGCCCCGTCACTTGCTGCGCATGCAATTGAAGATGGCGCTTACGCTGGCTTTTATAAGGTCACATTCGCCATTCCGGAAGCAGACGAAGAGTTAGGAAGTGCCGGCGAGTTGATTTTTGTGGTTGAAGACAACAACATCTTAGACGTTCAATATTCGGAAGATAATTTCGTAAAGGGTAAGACCAAGTACAAGCTCAAAATCAATGAGAAGACAGGCCAACTCAAGGGATATTTCATCGAAAGGGGTCGGCGCCATGAAGGCAACAATCTCACCCTGCGCTGGCAAATGAAGGGTGTATTTGTCGATAGTTATTTTGCCGGAAAGGCAACGATTTATCTAACCCACTGGAACGGCCAGACGCCTGAAAATGGAATGATAAAAGTGGCAACTTATTCTTTTGAGAGTCCTTGATCGAAGCTGGTTCAATTGATTTTGAGAGAATTATACTTAAATCGAGCAAGGATCGTTGATTTTCTGGGGAATACGTTCTTGAAGGTAAAAGATACCGCGTTTATGTATCAGATACGGTGCCTGAAACTTGGAAATTTTTATCACCAAATGTATACCCACCATTCACACATTAGCTGAAACGCAATTAAGGTGTTGTGATTTTGGTAATTGGCGAAGGAACAGTCATATAGGCAATAACCGCCTTGGACATAGCATTCTCATACCGTTCAAGCAGATCTAGGTCTTCGATGTCTTTTAGATATGAATGCAGGACCTCATCGCGTGCGAAGCCGGCGTCGAGATCGCCTGACTCCAAAAGGCTGATGACCTCTTTCATCAACAGGGTGGCATCCCCGTCATCCTCATAGAGATCATGATAGCGCCGCGCGGCGGCTTTGAACTGCCCACTCGTGAATGTCGCGTCAGCAACGGTGACCCGCGCAGCCCTGATATCGGAGGCCGTGAGGGTGACCGGTATGCCTTTCACGTCCGCTTCCTGAACACGGCAAAAGCTGACAGCGAAGTCCTTATCGGGAATTCGGCGGGTAAGTACCTTCGAATTGACAATCTGGCCTTTGGACCGCCATGCCTTGAACAGGCTCTTCGATACCAGTTTATCGTTGACCTGCTGCGAGATATTTTCCTCAAAGACGGTTTGTTCCGGCGTTAGAAGTTGGCCGCGGCAATAGGGCTCGCCAATCCGCTCCGGCTTTATGTTGCCACGCACAGGGAAGGCAACAAGCGCGTAGCGCGTACTATCCCGGCGGGCAAATTGTGATGCCCGGCTGCCAATTTCATTGATAACGGCTGTACCATCAAAGATTTTACGCACCTGTTCGTCGCCTTGCCTGAAATCGGTAAGAATTCCGACGCCGCTGTGATCCTGGATGTCGGTGGCAAACGCTGGTGGCAGGCCGAAACCTGCTAACGCAATGCAGATACCAAGCACTCGACCCGGATGGCTCCGGCACCAGGATGCTGAGGTGGCCTTTGATTTGCGCATCAATCAGAAATCGTCCTTATCAGACACTTGTCCTGACGGCCCTTGTGGGTTCAGCCCGCCGGAAGTTAACCCGCCTTCAACCTTCAAGGCCCGCGAGGCACTGCTGGCACTTCCCTGCTGTGACTCCATCTGGTCAAGCTTGCCTGAAGCAGCCTTGTTTTCACGACTGGCCTGACGCGCCTGGGCGGTGGCTGATTGCTGGAAGACGGCGACACTGAACTGCCAGTAACCGTCCTCCGACTTGAAGGATCGTGTCCGCACGCCAGGCGGTATCTTGCCAGCAGCAACGGTTGAGTAGGCGTCACTACTAGTAAGAACATTCAAAAATACATTGCGCTCGTTATCCAGCACCTGCGGGTCGCCGACGTTTCCCTCTTCGTCTACAGGAATTTCGAACTGTTCGGTGCTTTCAATCTGCGTCTCATCAAAACCGCCCTCCCAATGAAGTTTGTCTCCTTGAAGAAACGCAACCAACGCGTTGCGAGCTCGTTTGTCGGCCTGGCCCTTTGCCTTTTCTGCCAATTTCTTGGCTACTTTCTTGTTTTGATTAGTTCTTAAAATAGAGGATCCAAACCCTACGACGATTTGCTCACCTGTATCAGGTGCGGTAATGAGGCGGGCACCCATCGGCGGGGTAGCAAATCTCGCGATTTCCACCATAAGATTCTGGAAAGCGGCGTTTGGATCTGTTGTCTGGATGACCGCTTCGCCAAGACGATTGAAGGCCGACCTTGTTTTGGTGCTTGAAGCAACAGAAATAGAGACCTCTTCATTTGCAACATCATCGTTAACATCAAAAACAACAAACGCTGCGAGAAGCCCCGAGATGGTCTCCTTACAAACCTCCGAGGTTTCAGTTAGCGTATTTGCGGTGGATTCAACGCCCGTGTCCATAACAACAAGGTCGTCATTCACCGCGCCTTCACACCTATTCTGCACGCCTTCAAAATTAACCAGAAGCTGTCGCTTAGCTGCCTGATAGGCACTGAAATAGGCCCCCCGCTTCGACAGCATCGTTGCGTTGATATTCTGGTAAGTGTTGTAGGACGCTGAAGCCCGCGCGATCGTGCCGAGACCGGTTTTTGTGCTAACAAGTAATACCCCATCACCATCCTCAGCCAACAAACCATTGGCAGCATTCAAACCATCCTGCATCGTTTCGGCATGCACGGTGTCGCCAACCTCGACATCACCCTGTACTGCTTCATTGCCACCTTGAACCGGCGCTAGGAAGCTGTCGAGGTCAATGTTCTGTGCGGTTACATTGGCCATCGGCCCAAGAATGTTAGCTGTGAAGGCCAAAAGACCTATCGCAGCCGTTCTTCTGATGATGAAACGCATGGTTATTGTCTCCATTGCTCAAAATTTAGACACGAATATATTAACCTTGGGTGGTGCATACTAACTAGCTCCATTTCCATGCCGACGTCGTTTTGCATGGCAAAAGAGTTTTGTCCAAACGGCACTATTGCTTCCGTTGTTTCGGTATATGATGAAAACAATAGACAAGGTTTTGGAGTTTGGTGTTGTTTTTGCGTATTTTTGGCTTGGCGTCGTTAGTTGCATTCTCGATCAGCGTTTCGTTTCCGGCGCACGCGAATCTTTTTAAGGACCTTAAAAAGGCTCTTGAAGATGTCGAAAACCAGTTAGCGCCACAGGGTGGCAGTAATGGGAACAGTGCGGCATCAGGGGGCTCTTCACAGTCTTCTAGAGGCGCCTCATCTTCGGCGGCGACATCGCAGCCCGATGATTTTGGTGATAGCGAGTCTTTTATCAAGACCATTTGCGAGCCAATTCCGACGTCAAGTATTTACAAGAAGTTGTCACAGCCCGACTTCAAAACTATCGAGAATGACTTTGGCATGTCTAGGGATCAACTCGATATTGCCTTTAAAAAATCAAACCCGGTTTCGCATCCTTACCTAATAAATTTCGATATTTATAAGACTGGTTTTGCTACCGAAGAAGTTGAGGAGTTGTTTGCTAATTTCCTCCGGCGACCGAATGCTGCTGACCTTGCGGTAATGGCGGCAACCTCCAACACAAGCTCGTTTGATGCCAAGAAAAAGGTCAGGGCAGCGGACGCAAAATTTGCCTATGGGTTGGTGCATCATTTCTTTCCTGATGCTGGCGGCAAGCAGACCGTTGGGGAGCGATTGATCAAAGAGGCTGCGAAATCCAATCAATTTGCAGCTCGTTATGTAGAGGGCTTGCGCTGGTACAAGGGGTATGGGCGCGAGGTAAACTTGAAAAATGCAGTTTCTTGGATGCGCCCAGGGTATGAAGAAGCCCAGCAGATGCCAGGTGATCTGTCACATATCATTGAGGATACGTTCATGCGGCTTGTTGTTGAGCCAGGCTATGAAAACCGGGATATGTATATAGGTTTGATCGCTGAGGCTGAAAAGAACCGTGCCGCCCTGCAGGAGCAAATGAACGCTAATTCGGGCAATTCATCGATAACGATAGCTCTTCGGCCTCAAGTGATGGAATTAACACGAATGCGTGGTGAGCTTATGATTGATCTTGCCAGCCTTGGCGAAGCTGGATCTGAAGTAGAAAAATATAAGGCTGACTACAATATGCTAATTAGCCAGTCAGACCCATCTGTCGCTACGGTTAATGAGTTGATCGTTAAGACTGCCGAGTTTGATGATTTCTTGAACCGCAAGAAGGAAAACTTTGTAGCTATTGATGATGCTGGCAAGGAACGTTTGCAAGGCATATACCAACGTGCTGAAGCCTACGTAGTAAAGGCAAAAACAGTTCAAGCGACCTTTGCTTTTTCATTCCTTATGGGTGGCAGTAGTTTTGGTGACTTGTTAGATGCTGAGTCAATCGAACTTTTTAAGGAGGTTAATAAGGCTAGACCTTACGCCTGTGAACTCAGACGTTCGATCCTTGCTTATGCAAAGCAAACGAACGCACAATTGCAGTCAAAGCCAGTTGCTTTTAGCGATAACGTATTGCCGAAGCGTGGCGGCAAGAAAAAGAAACGGTAACCTAGGGCACCCAGAGACTTCTTCCCCAACAAGTGTCACACGGTCAGTTAAGCATAGGCTCAGGTACCGAACGCGCGTGGTAACATTGAGGCTACCTCAGCGCACTCTTCACTCAGAACATCCCAATCCTCGCTCAGCGCTTCCAGATAGTAGGCTTCGTCCGCCTTTTTCTGAATGGACAGACCGTCATACAACTGCCCGCGAATTTCTTCGTTTAGAATAGCGTCAAAGGCCCGATCCAGAAGAGTTTCGTGAAGAAGATAGATCCGGCTCTTCCTGTTCATCTGAAAATCCGGATCGGCATATTCAAGAAAGGCCCACTGGCCAAAGAATTGTTGCGTGAAGATCGGGCGCCCACTATCAATCTCAAAAATCTGGATTTCGATCCGTGCGCCAAGAGTAACTTCGACCTGATTGAAATCAACGAGTGACTTGTTCTGCAGGCTTTCCAGCTGCCCTACCTTCATACGCCCCTGAAGCTCAACATCGCGTTCCTGAAATTCCCATCCGTGGTTTATCAAACGGATGCCAATCTGCGCCTCTCCAAGGGGCAGCGCCGTGTTTAGCGGTGATTCCCCAGAGCTGGTGACAATCGTCATTTCCTGAACCATCCGCCGGTTCACAGCCGTGGTCTTCTGGTAGGGTATGATGGGAACTTTCAGCTTTTCGGAGAAAGCGGTCGTGGCGACAAGGGCGAGTTCCTCACCATATTGATCAGGGTCAAGCTTGATCAGATCCGAGGCGACCCGGCCGAATTCAGTGGTGCCTGTCTCAATATATCGGAAATTCTTACCACGATATTTGATGTCGTATTCATAGTTGAGAGCCAAATCGGTCATAAACCTGGCAATGCTACCGCTATTCTGCTTGTTGGCGAGAAGATCAAAATACAGCACTGGCAATGCGGAGCTTCCAGCTTTACCGGTAAGCGCTGTAAAGTAACGTCCGCGGACGGCGAACGTGGCGATTATCCGTCGGTCGAGTATATCATAGACAACGTTGTAGCCTGTCAGTCGCAGGTTGAAGGCGGTCGCGTCCTCAGACGGGCGATAGCCACTTTGCAGCACACTCTCGCGCGACAGGCCGAAGACCATTCCGTAACGCGTTTCCTGCTTGTC
>CALIBP010000129.1 GCA_938048165.1 uncultured Alphaproteobacteria bacterium
GACTTGCGACATCCTGGAAAAAGATCAGTCCAACAGTTTGGGAGTTTAACCTCCGCGAAAACGTCAGAATGCACGACGGTACAATCATGGACGCCGAGGACGTTACATTCTCGCTGAACAGAATTTGGCTCGAGAAGGATCCTGAGTTTGGTTCGACTTATGGCCGTTGGTTCTACAATTTTGAGAAAGTCGAGATTGTCGATTCGCTTACCGTAAGAATTCATACTCTGCGTGAAGACCCTCTTTTTGAGACCCTAATCTCAGCACGCACCGCGGCCATCACATCCAAAGAGCATTATAAAAAGCTTGGCTGGGAGGACGCGTCGCTGACCAGTGTAGGAACCGGACCCTATAAGATCGTTGAATTCCAATCAAAAGAACTAGCCGTGATGGAGCGGTTTGACGACTATTGGGGTGACGCGGCACCGTTCGACAGGATTGAGTTCCGGCATGTTGAAGAGGTTGCGAGCCGGGTAACTGGCTTGGTGAATGGAGAGTTTGATCTTATCACCAACATTCCACCTGACCAGGCAAGTGCGCTTGAAGTCGACGGTTTAGACACGATGGGTGTCACCTGGGCGATGTTCCACGTTTGGATCATTCACCAAAACAACAAGCCGACGGATGACCCGCGCGTGCGTCTTGCCTTGCGTTTATGCACCGACAGGCAGGCCCTTGTTGACGGTCTTTGGGGTGGCAAAGCACATCTTCCACTTGCACATCAGTTCGATGAATATGGCGAGCCGTATTTCATCGATGACCTTGAACTGATCAGGTTTGATCCAGAAGAGGGCAAGCGTCTACTGGCTGAGGCCGGCTATAACGGCGAGCCTATTCTGGCTCAGTTCCCGAGGTCATATTACCTTTACGGAGATCTGGCAGCTCAAGTAATCCAACAACAGTGGGCCAAGTGTGGGGTTAAGCTTGAACTGCAGGAAGTAGACTCCATCAACTATGACGAGATGAACGTCAGAGCCTGGTCCAACCCGATGTACTATCCTGATCCACTTGGTGCAATGGATACGCATTGGTCCGAACAGTCTTGGGTATCGAAGCGTGGCGTCTGGACACCTTCACATCCCGAATGGGAAGCGACATACGAAAAAGTACGCTACTCAACTGACGTCAATGAGCGCAAAGCGTCGTACCGCAAGTTGCTTGAACTTGCTGAACTCGAGTCTGGCTGGATTTTGCTCTATGAGCCGCACGAACTTTATGCGATGCGTGAAGGCCTTTCCTTCGACATTCCGATCGCCCATCGCCCCTACGTCCTGCCATTACGGGCAGGTGAGGTGACGATTGGCGACAAATACTAGACCCAACCTTGCGTCGCCCGCCAGGCGCGGGCGACGCACTCTAAACCTTAACAATATTGATCAGTTATACGGGACGGCGACATGTTGGAAACCTTTTCAAGTAACGGGCAATTTTACCGTGGCAACCTGCACGGCCACTCGACTAATTCCGATGGTGACCTGACGCCGGAGCAGCATTGCAGGTTCTATCAGCAGGCAGGCTATGATTTTGTCTGTTTGAGTGATCATTTCCGGCCAATATATGATTTTCAGATCAGTGATACGTCCCCGTTCAGAACGGGTGACTTCACCACCATCATCGGTGCGGAGCTTCACACCGGGCGCATGGGGAACGGTGAAATCTGGCATTTCCTGGCTGTTGGGCTGCCGCTGGATTTTGAACCTCCCTCAGAAACTGAAACAGCTCCGGACATGGCGGCGCGCGCGTTGAACGCCGGCGCTTTCCTGGCTTATGCCCACCCGGAATGGAACAGTCTGACGCTCGAGGACGCACTGTCCATGCCTGACGGCATGCACGCGGTAGAGGTGTTCAACACGACCTCTTCAACAAAGGGCAGGGGCGAAGGCAGCGCCTTGCTGGATCAACTCCTCAATTCCGGCAGGCGCCCGTGCGCCATCGCGGTCGATGACGTGCACCGTTACCATCGCGACGCACTTGGCGGGTGGGTGATGGTGAAAGCCGCCGAGAATACGCCCGAGGCGCTTCTGCAATCCCTGAAGAGGGGCCTGTTTTATGCGTCAACTGGTGCGGATTTGATCAATGTTGAAAGGCACGGCGATTTTCTGCATGTGGAATGCTCCCCCGTCGACAGCGTGTGGCTTCTGGGCCACGGCGCAAAGGTGACGTGGGTGGATGGTGAGGGCATTACCAGAGCCAAACTGCCGCTGGATAAGTTCAAAGGCGGTTATGCCCGCCTTTCCATACAGGCCTCGGACGGCGCGCGTGCTTGGTCTAACCCTCTTTTTATGAATGAGTAGCGCAAGCAGGGTGCCTTAGGGGTGCGTTTTGTTGGCTCTTCGCGGAAAATGTCGGCTTCATCATCTGAAATTTTTTTTCATATGCGATTTAAGGCCGATTGGCAGCGTTACTGCGGTTACGTCGTGCGTGTGTCGCATGGTTTGACAGAGATAAAGTGATGTTCAAATTTCTGTTTTGGCGCTTGATGCGCGCGTGTTTGACCATGTTTCTCGTCCTTGTGATGGCTTTCACCACAATGAGGATTTCTGGAACGCCCTTCGAAATCATGTATGTGATGGAAGGCATTACTCCAGAAATTCAGGCGGCGTTGGAGAAGAGATATGGCTTGGACAAGCCTTGGATAGAACAATTCTGGGTGTATCTGGTAGACATATCCCAGGGAAATTTTGGCCGTTCGATCGCAACTAGTGAATATGTCTGGGATATGTTTGCGTCAAAAATGCCCCATACGGTAACGGTAGGTGGACTGGCGCTTGTTCTGGCGATTGTCGTTGGTATTCCGCTGGGGGCGTGCGCGGCACTTTACCGATCAAACCCGGCGTCGCGGGTCGGCATGGGAATGGCCTTCCTTGGCTACTCGATACCCCATTTTGTCATCGGCATCGGACTTATACTTATTTTTGGTTTCTACCTTCAGGTTTTGCCTACAACCGGCCTTGGCAGTTTAAATCATTACCTGCTTCCGGTAGTAACGCTGGCGATCCCAATGGTGGCTGGAATTGCGCGGTTCATGAGGGCGTCAATGCTTGACGCCATCGGCCAGGCTTACGTAGCAACGGCTGTGTCGAAGGGCCTAGACGACAACACAGTCGCGCGACGTCATATCCTCCGTAACAGCCTGATACCGCTTATCACCGTCCTTGGTCTCGAGGTGGCGGGGCTGATGAACGGCTCGATTTTTGTCGAGGCGGTATATTCGCTACCTGGTGTCGGTAGGGTCCTTATCGATGCGGTGGAAGTTCGAGACTATCCTGTCCTTCAGTTTGGTCTCATAGCCTATGCACTCATTGTGGTTTGCACCAATCTAATTATCGACGTCTGCTATGTGCTTGCCGATCCGCGTATTCGTCTTGAAGGTTAGAAATGGGTATTCGTTCAGCAAAAATTAGACATGCCATTCCTGGCAGCCTGTCCTTGTCAGCCTTTGGACTGGGCCTGATTGTCCTCGCCGGAATACTTGCGCCCCTTCTGGCCCCGCATGATCCAAATTCCACTAACCTGCTGGCGCGAAACACACCTCCGTTTTGGATGGACGGAGGGAACTGGGACTACTTTCTGGGCACTGACAATATCGGCCGCGACCTTCTCAGCCGCTGCCTATATGGAATCAGGACAAGCTTTGGTATCGCGATATTTGGTCTGATATTCAGCGCTTTTCTTGGAGTTAGTCTCGGCCTGTTGTCTGGACTTGGTGGCAAGTGGGTCGACCGGTCGGTAATGACGGTTACCGACACCTTTATTACGTTGCCGAATCTACTTCTTCTTCTTTGCGGCATTGCATTATTGGGAACAGAGATCTGGGTGCTGATCGTGATGATTGGGTTTGTGCGTTGGGAAGCTTATGCGCGAATTGTTAGGGGGCAGGTGCTAGCCCTGCGCGGCCAAGGCTATGTGGAGGCGTGCCGAGCGCTTGGCGGTGGTAATGTCCGGGTTGCGCTGGTGCATGTTTTGCCCAATCTCGCTGGGCCACTAATAGTGTCGCTGACACTTTCCTTTCCAGGTGTTCTGTTAATGGAGGCCGGCCTCAGTTTTCTTGGAGTTGGTGTACAGCCGCCGACGGCCTCCCTTGGCAGAATGATTGGTGACGGCCGTGACTATCTAATCAATGCGTGGTGGATATCTGGCAT
>CALIBP010000130.1 GCA_938048165.1 uncultured Alphaproteobacteria bacterium
TCTCGGGTGCGCCATTCTCCCCATGTCCATCACTTGGTCACATCAGGCGGAACGTGTGTTTGCCCCTTGTCACCAATGCAATGGCGTCCGGGTGATTTCCCTGGGAATTCCCGGGGCAGGCCAACCGGAGTGTGACAATTGCCGTGACAGAATTACCACCCTGGATCTGAATCGCGAAAGGGCTTGCATCGGTGTCATGAAAAAACGGCCATCTTTGATTGGGACATTTCTTCCAGCGTATGAGAAATTCCTCCCACGCCTAGACCAGAACGCTTCCTGCCAGCAAATGGCATCCAATCAACCCGGAATGCCGAGTGTTCATTGACCATTATGGCCGACCCGTCGAGCCTTTTAATTGCGTCCATAATCTCGGCGTAATCATTTGAGAACACTGATGCCTGGAAAGCAAATTCAAGGCTGTTCGCCTGTGAAATGGCATCATCGAGATTCTTTTTTTCATATACGGAAATAACGGGCCCGAAGATTTCCTGTCTCGAAACTCGACAGGTCTCGGGAGGATTGAGCAGAACGGTGGGAGCGTAACAGGAATCAGACAACCTGTTAGCGCCACATATCACCTCAGCCCCCTCATTGACAGCTTCCGCGACCCATTCCTCAACCCTATCGACTTCTCTATTCCTTATGAGCGGCCCACACTGGGTTGCGGGATCTGTTGCGTTGCCAACAATCAGCTTTGACGCGTGATCAGCAATGCTTTCAGCGAGTTCCTTTGCGGAAGAATTTACAGAAAAAACACGTTGAACCGACACACAGACCTGACCAGAGTGATAAAAGCCTCCCTTTACCAGGCTTGGAATAAGTTGGTCTTTCCTGGCCGAAGGACAAACAATAACCGGGGCCACACCGCCATGTTCCAGCGCGACCCTTGTTCCGGGCGCCAGTAACGAGCGCAACTTCCATCCCACAGCCGCCGAGCCGATAAAGCTGAAAAACGCAACCCTGTCATCGGTGACCAGCTTTTGCGCAACACTTACATCGCAGCAAACAAATTGAGCCCATTCTGGCGCCAGCCCTGCTTGATGCAGTATCTGGATAAAGGCTTCACAGCTGAGGGGCGTGTCGTCTGCTGGTTTGACAATGACCGGATTCCCGGCGGCAACAGCTGGCGCGACCTGATGTACAATCAGATTTAACGGATGATTGAAGGCAGAAATGGCAACCACAGGACCAATCGGTTCTTTTATGGTGAACGCCATCTTGCCCTGTCCGGCTGGCGTTAAATCCATCGGCACTTCAAAGCCGGAATTATTTGCAATCTCTGAGGCACAGGTTTCAACGCCGTCTATTGCCCGTTCGACTTCAACCTTTGCGTCAATCAGCGGCTTTCCACCCTCCGAGGCGATCAGCAGGGCAAGTTCGCTTTTTCTGCCCTCCATGATCTTGGCGGCCTTTTTGAGAATGGCGATCCTTTCATGCCTCGGGAGCCCCTTTCTGTTCGCTTTATGCGTTTTTTCGGCAATGGCCAATGCCAGATCGACTTCGCTCTCAGACGAAAGTTTTACCTCTCCAACTGGAGAGGCGTCGAAAGGGTTGGTTACATATAAGTGATCTACCATGCCAAACCTCACACAACCGACGTGTGTTCTTTTAGATCAGTAATCAATTCCTTCACGTTCTGTGAATAATCGACCGGCAAATCTATCAAGTGGACACCACCTTCTCGGTAAGCCCTGTCAACAGTCTCGACAAAACCGGTTGCGCTACTGATACGGTGTCCATGTGCCCCGTAGGATTCTGCGTACTTTACGAAATCCGGATTATCATATTCCAGCCCCCAGTCTTCAAAGCCTGACCCGGCCTGTTTCCACCGGATCATTCCATAGGAACTATCGTTTAAGATCAGCACGACCAGATTCAGGTTCAGCCTGACAGCTGTTTCGATCTCTTGGCTGTTCATCATAAAGCCGCCATCACCACAAATCGACATCACTTTGCGGTTTGGGTGGATCATGGCGGCGAGCATTGCAGATGGCAGGCCTGCGCCCATCGTGGCCAGAGCGTTGTCGAGGAGAATCGTGTTCGGTTGAAACGCCAGATAGTTTCTTGCAAACCAAATTTTGTAAACACCGTTATCGAGGGCGATAATATCGTGATACCCCATCAGGTTTCGAATTTCCGACACGATCGTTTGTGGCCGCATCGGGAAAGCTGGTTCTTCGGAAAGTTGGAACAGTTCTCGCTTAACATTGTCCCTGACTTTCTCAAAATCTCGCAAGTCTATATCGAGTTTTGATCCAAGGGCGGCCGCCAATGCGTCAACAGACAGGGCGATATCACCGACGACTTCGATTTGTGGGAAATAAACCTGGTCTACCTGGGCCGATTTATAATTTATGTGGATGACCTTTGTGCCGCCATGTTCCATGAAAAACGGCGGTTTCTCCACGACATCATGACCAATATTCACGATCAAGTCGGATATCTTGATGTAGTCGTGCAGGTAATCTTTATCCGAAAGAGCCGCGGTCCCCAGGAAATAGCTGGAGCTTTCATCTACGACGCCTTTTCCCATCTGAGTGTTGCAGAAGGGAACCCCAATCATGCCAATGAATTCGGATATCGCGCGACGGGCTTCCTTTCGATTTGCTCCGGCACCGATCAACAGCAAGGGACGCTTGGCATTTTTGATCGCATCAGCTGCCGTCTCAATGACGTCCGTGCCCGCGACCGCATAATGCCTTTCTCCTGGCGGAATCAGATCCACCATGTCCGCGGCCTCTTCCGCAATATCCTCTGGCAACTCAAGCAGTACGGGGCCTGGCTTTTCCTCCTCCGCGATCCGAAAGGCCTCCCGAACCAGAGAAGGAATTGTGTTCGCGTTGACAATTTGTTTGGTCATTTTGCAAATGGGCGCGAATAATTGCACAACGTCTACTATTTGAAATTGGCCCTGCTTGGACTTCTTTATGGGTTTTTGCCCCGTGATCATTATAAGGGGAAAACCGCCGAGAAATCCGTAAGCCGCCGGCGTTGTGAAATTTGTTGCGCCAGGCCCGAGCGTCGCAAGACATACCCCAGCCTTGCCAGTAAGCCTGCCATATGTTGCCGCCATAAACGCGGCGCCCTGCTCATGCCGTGTCAAGACAAGTTTGATCTTCTTAGATTTTCTGAGTGACTCCAGAAGGTCCAGGTTTTCCTCTCCAGGTATCCCGAAAATATACTCGACGCCTTCATTCTCTAAAGCCTGGATGAACAAATCTGACGCTTTCATAATAACTCCTGTGACATCGCTCAAAGCCAAAATCTTATGCAAACATTAGGCATTGCATAATCATAATTCAAAAACGATTTTGCTTTCGCAGGTCTTGTTTTACTCAAAATGTGGCTGTTTGTTAGAGGTGTCGCTTCGCGTTGCGTGGGCTTCCTGTCCATCTCTTCGCGCTATCGGGCAAATCCGTGCCGTGTCTCGCAGGTGATGCTGATTTCATCCATATTGCCAAGGAATGGAGCCAGAGATTGCTCATCGGGGCGTAACACACGTTGCTTCGCCCCTAAAGATAAGCACAGATCTCGATTCCTTCATATAAGCTCGCGCGCTTAAAGGGTTCGAAATTTCGAAAAAATACAGCTTCACAGTGAAAGAGGCGCTTGAAGTGAGCGAACCAATGCCCCCACAAGCGTTGACTGGACGGCACCTCGTCCGCAGTTTGTTTTAAGCTTGAACAAGGCTTGCTGAACAAAAACACCACATAGTCCCAGACGGATCGGGAATGAGGGGCGGAATATCCGAAGACCCAATGCCTGCGCCTTATTGACACCGCGTTAGCAGGTCCTCATTCTCACCTGCTAAATTATATCCGCATTATGTAATACAGAGGCATCATCCCATGATCGTTACGCTAGTGTCCTTTGCTTTCTTTTTCGGGATATTGATTAGCCGTATCGGATTGCCCCCGATGGTTGGATTCCTTGCGGCCGGCTTCGCATACAATTTTGCCGGCCTGGAAGCGCCAGAGGGATTGCAGACTATTGCGGACCTTGGGGTCACACTCCTGCTTTTTTCGATTGGCCTGAAGCTGAAACTGAAGGATTTGGCGGCCGCGGAAGTTTGGGGAACGTCAGTCACCCATGTCGTGGCCTCCACGATCTTTTTTGCATGTATGATTTTCGTTGGTCAGTTGTGCTTCGACATACCACTGTTCCAGTTATCGTTTCTCTCAATCCTTACTCTGGCCTTCGGTCTTTCTTTCTCAAGCACGGTCTACGCGGTCAAAGTCCTGGAAGACAAAGGCGACATCAGCGCTCTCTATGGGAAAGTGGCGATTGGTATCTTGGTCATGCAGGATATCTTTGCAGTCGTATATCTAACTGTCAGCGAAGGTAAGTACCCCAGCGTATGGGCAATTCTGGTATTCGTTCTGTTGATACCTCAAGTGCGCAAAGCCTTCTACAAACTGATTGATTATGCGGGCCATGGCGAACTTTTGGTTGTGAGCGGCTTGTTCTTCGCCCTTGGTGCTGGCTATGAATTCTTCTACTCGGTGGATCTTAAGGGAGACCTTGGCGCCCTGATACTCGGAGTTGTGATATCCAATCACCCTAAGGCCAAAGCGCTGGCCAAATCTCTGTTCAGCTTCAAAGAACTGATGTTGGTTGGATTTTTCTTGTCGGTAGGAATGCAAGGCTTGCCAAATCTGGCAGTGATTTTGACTGCCTTCGGTTTGGTTTTGCTGCTTCCGATAAAGACCTGGCTTTACATGGTGATCACCACACGTTTCGGCCTGAGATCCCGAACCGCCCTCTTTAGTTCAATCACGCTTGGCAATTACTCCGAATTTGGATTGATCGTTGCGGCTTTGGGAGTATCGCAAGGATTTCTCTCTGTGGACTGGCTGCTGGTAATGGCAATCGCCGTTAGCATCAGTTTTGCGGTGGCCGCTCCATTCAGCGCCAAGGCTGAAGAAACCTACCACAGCAACAAGAAGCTGTGGGACGTCTATCAAAAGAGCAAACTTAATCCCAAGGATGAAATTCTCGACACTGGAGATGCGACGGTATTGATCATTGGCATGGGTCGTGTCGGAGCAGGAGCCTACAAAGTTCTGAGCGAAGAACATCCTCAAAGAGTGCTTGGCATAGAATTGAATGAAGACCGTGCGGCTGATCTCGTCCAGCAGGGCTACAATGTCAAGGTTGCCGACGCCACCGATACGGATTTCTGGAACATGGTGCGTCTGTCAGAACCAGTCGAGGAAATGATCCTGCTCGCGATGCCTAATCACCATAGCAACGTCTATGCCGCGGAACGCATTCAAGCAAGTGGGCTTGATTGCAAGGTTGTAGCGATTGCGAAGCATGAGACAGAGGTTCAGGAGTTGTTGAAATTGGGTATCCCGTCTTTCAACCTTTACCGGGAAGCCGGAGAGGGTCTGGGTCGGGAAGCTGTTAAAGCGATAAACCTGAAACACGCCTGAGCGCGGTCGGCAGCAGGACTTTGTTTGCGTGAGCAACCGAAGGGCCGTGCTGCTCGAGGGAACCAGCCCTTATTCTGTTTTGCCTGCGGACCTCGTGTCTTGCCGCCCAAACCGCCGGCTCTGCCCGATGCAGTGACCATCGCCTGTGGCGGGGCCTGCAGAGGGTTTCCAGGGCGCTTTTAGAGACGCCGGCGCCCATGACGCCGCCATTGGAAGTGGCAGTCCGAGCTAGGACAGCATACGGTCATCATCAATGGGGGAGAAGCTTGCCCCGGTTACCCGGTGCCAGTATGAGGCCAACCGAGGGTCTTCCACCGGCTTACCGTCAATCAGCGCGTTGATCTCCACGCGAGGGTAAATTTGATCCGCCAGTTTAATTTGGCTGGCTGACAGCCGCCGCACGATATGCCTGCGGTTTAACTGGTGGGTGTGCTTCAGCCCGGCGGCTTCCAGCATTTCTGTCAGTGCGACCAGCGTATTTTTGTGGAAATTACGGACGCGTTGCGCCCGGTCATTCACGTCGACCACACGGAACCGACTGGGGTTCATCGTAGCGACGCCGCTCGGGCAATGGCCTGACGCACAATCGCGCGCTTGAATACAGCCAATAGCGAACATAAACGGGCGCGCCATATTGCACCAATCGGCGCCAAGCGCACAATGCCGGACGATATCATAGGCACTGACAATTTTCGCCGAGGCCGCTATCTTCACACGATCACGCAGACCAGCGCCACGCAAACAATTATCGACAAAAACCAGCGCGTCACGCAAAGGTGATCCTAGATGTTGCGCAAATTCAACCGGAGCCGCACCCGTTCCACCTTCCGCACCGTCTACAGTGATAAAGTCAATCAGTTTGCCAGTCTCGATCATGGCTTTCACAATGGCGATAAATTCCCATGGATGGCCGATACATAATTTGATCCCGACAGGTTTGCCGCCGGACAAATCACGCAGCCTTTCCACGAAATCAAGCAATTCGTTGGGGGTCGAGAATTCCGAATGACTTGATGGCGAAACGCAGTCCTGATAGGGCGGGACACCACGAGTTTCAGCAATCTCTGGCGTGACTTTCGGCGCCATCAACATGCCACCATGACCAGGTTTGGCCCCTTGGCTCATCTTAATTTCAATCATCTTGATTTGGTCACGCTGTGCTTTCTCGGCAAACGCAGCTGGATCAAAATTTCCTTCAGCCGTACGGCAGCCAAAATAACCTGTTGAGATTTGCCAGATGCTGTCACCCCCACCGGCTTCGTGGTATTTCGAGAATGACCCCTCGCCGGTGTTGTGAGCAAACCCACCGAGTTTTGCTCCAAGTGACAGCGCTTCAATGGCCGGCGGCGACAAAGCGCCAAAGCTTGTTCCCGAAATATTCAGAACCGAAATATTGTAGGCAAGCGGCCCCTCACCAACAGTTGTAAAAAAGTCACTTTCGGTGATGTGACTTGGCTGCATCGAATGATTCAACCAGTTGAAATTTTCATCGTACATATTGAGTATTGAGCCGAATGGCCGCGCGGCCTGTATATTTTTGGCGCGTTGATAGACCATTGCCCGCTGATTGCGGGAAAATGGCAATTCATCTGTGTCTGATTCCCAGAAATATTGGCGCAATTCTGGTCGGATTGATTCAAAAATAAATCGAAACCGCCCAAGCAGTGGATAATTGCCTAATACGCTGCGGCTTTTCTGGCTGTAATCATACCAGCCAATCACCGTCAAAACACCAAAAACAGCAGATACAGGAATGACAATTGGGTATTGAAATGAAGCCAAAGCTGCCAAGACGAATGCGAGGGTTGAGTAAAATAAAACTGCATACCGGCCGAAAATAAATTCCACGAAACCACTCCCAAAACCACGACGAGACAGACATGTCACGAGCAATGAAACATACCAGCGAAACCTTGGCGGAAAAAATCTAATTTAGCAATAATAGCCGCCCTATGAGGACCCGCCCTTGTAACTTAGTCACTCGGGATTCAATGAATAACCCAACTAACCCCGATCCGAGATCCAAGCGTCGCTCACAATGAGACTCGAACAGTGGGTTGGGGGTGGCCGTCGAACCGTCTCTCGGGTGCGCCATTCCTCTCGATGGGTTGACCAGCGCGGCACCGGACGAAATGTTCCTTCGGTCACACCGTGGTCACACCGACCCTCAAATCAGTGGACATTTGGGACAATTCGGGGAAAACTACACGCTGATAACCGATTGAATTCCCGCTATTTAGCCAGCACAGCTGGATAAAGCGCCGGTCTTTGGGCCAAGGATCATTCAGTCACACAAAACACAAGCCAACCGTGCAACGGCTTAACACGTTGAAATATATAAAAAGTCATCCTGAGCTGTTTGCGCTCTTGGCAACAACCTTTTGCTGCTACCTTTTCCTCGAGACACAAATCGACGGGGGGGCGTTTGGCGGGCAAGGTGCGTTAACAAGCATCGACATCATTGTTATTTCATTCGTTGTCAGTGTCATCATAGCCGTGGTTGCGGTTATTGCGGGCGTCGGGGGTGGGGTGATTTTTACCCCCTTACTCCTTGCCTTTACCTCCTTCGATACACTTTTGATCCGATCCACAGGTTTGGTTGTGGCCATGTTCAGTGGCCTAATTTCAACTGGCCCGCTTATGCGCAAGGGGCTGGCTGACATCAAACTGGTGTTGTTGGGGGCTCTGCCGATAATTGTCGGCGGCATGTCAGGTTCAGTCGCTGCTATTTACCTGGCGAATAATTTTGGTGAAAAATCTGATGGTATCGTGAGGCTCTTGCTTGGATTGATGCTGATGGCGATCGCCAGCATCTTCATCATCAAAAGCGGCACGTCCGATTACCCGTCACACAAGACTACGGACGCCCTGTCGCAGCGGCTGAAACTTAGAAAGACGTACTGGGAAAGTTCCCTTTCCAGCTTTGTAAGTTACCGCGCATCCAACATTAAATTATCGATTGGCCTGTTTTTACTAATCGGCTTCACGGGCGGATTCTTCGGATTGGGTGGTGGCTGGGCAGTGGTGCCGTTGCTGAACCTGGTAATGAGCATTCCAATTAAAGTGGCAACAGGGACCAGTGGTGTGCTTCTGGCTTTAGGTAATGCCGCCGCTATTTGGCCATATATCAATGTAGGCGCTTTAGTCGGAATAATCGCAGCACCATGGATGCTGGGTCAGGTTATTGGCGGTGTGATTGGCGCAAGCCTGCTGGCTTCATTGAAGGCTTCAATTGTAAGGGCTTTGCTGATCGCAATATTGCTGAGCTCAAGCCTCAAACTGGTTGTTCGCGGGATCGAGACCCTGGCTGGCCTTGATATACCGATATTCTGACGGGATAACTTGATGCGTCTTTATCAAAAATCACTGATACCAATCTCTGGCGTGATCTATGGCCAGACAATTTATTGGCTCACACTGGCCTCCTCGTTCCTTGTCCTGCTGGGCACCATCGTCAGCTTTCTGGAGAGATCTTCGCCCTTGCCAGCTTCGTACCTGTTGCAATCCGTCATTGATGGAAAAAGCAAAGCGGAGATATGGGGCCAAAGTTCTTTGGGCAACACACCCGACATGCTGTTTTTCCTGGCCAATCCGACATATGGGGAAAGCATCACAATGATCGGGCTTGGACTTGGCGTTTCCAGCGTTGTGCCAGCAACTTTCTTCGCCTCATATTTCCTGAGGAAATCAAGAAATCCTGTGTTTGCTGTTATCGCGGTGCTTGCCGGCCTTCTTACCTGCCTGGCAATCTCTGGCGCCGCAATCTGATCTTAAAACAGGCTATCCCGGCACATCAATCAGCAGCAAAGTCATTGTCCACCGGCACCCTGGATCAACCAAAATTTAGAGCATCCTGTATCCGGCACACCACCGGTCATGATTTTATCCACTGATCGATAGATTCAACCGAAAACCGGACTCAAGCCGCTCTGGAAGCCGGCAATCTTTTTCAATCATCAATTGAGTAATCCAGCGCTTCCTTGGCCTAATGCTTTGTTCAGATAAGGCTTCCGCCTTTTCATACTCGACGTGAAGCTCAGAACAATTTCTCCTTTCATCGCCTTCAAGAACCAAATACGACCCATCACCGGTGTGGTTGCAGCCAGTGATGACCAAAAATATGGCCGCCAGAAGACATGCCGCCAATGTTCGATGTCGTCTTACTATCGCTTGCTTGATCTGGTCCAACATTCCACCGCTTGATTGTTGTGTTTTTCCCTGTTCGCAAGCTCGTCGACGCTTGTGAAGCTGGCATAGTCTTCAATCATTTCCATGGTGATTTCAATCAACGTGTTTTTGCCAGCATCACCAATGCCATGAGCAATGGCGGCGTCTTGCCGTTTATCGGCAGTTTTGATTCTTATGAGTTGAAACAGGGCGCGCAATTGATGATAAGCTGCGGCGGCACGCAAACGCCGGTCTGTTGAAGGGGGTTTCCATGACAGCCAGGACAAAATTCACCAAACCCTTCACGCAGCAGGAACCGATCCCGGCGGCCGCGATCGACCGCGCCATCGAGGTCATGCAGAGCGGACGTCTTCACCGCTACAATCTTGCCGAAGGCGACAGCAATGAAGCCAGCGAGCTGGAGCGTGAATATGCTGAATGGCAGGGCGCGGATTACTGCGTTGCCTGCACGTCCGGCGGTTACGCTATCCAGCTTGCGTTACGGGCCTGCGGGGTTGAACCTGGCGACAGGATACTGGCCAACGCCTACACGCTGGCGCCGGTTCCGGGTGCCATTCACAATGTCGGGGGCGTGCCTGTTCTGGTCGATATTGATTCCAGCTACCATATCGACATGCATGACCTCGAGGCCAAGGCCAACGCGTCAGGCGCCAGATACCTGTTGCTGTCCCACATGCGCGGCCATATCGCCGACATGGACAGGCTGATGGAAATCTGTGATCGCCTTCATATCTGTCTGATTGAGGATTGCGCCCATACCATGGGGGCCAAATGGCGGGACAGGAAATCCGGAAATTTTGGCAAGGCCGCGGCTTTTTCAACGCAGACCTACAAGCACATGAATTCCGGCGAAGGCGGGTTTCTGACAACAAATGACCCTGTCGTTGCGGCGCGCGCCGTGGTCTCGTCCGGGTCCTACATGCTGTATGGCCGTCATGGCGCGATCCCGGCCGAGGACGTGTTTCAGGATGTGCGCCTCTATGCGCCGAACTATTCCGGGCGCATGGACCACCTTCGCGCCGTGCTGCTGCGCGCGCAGCTGCCTGCGCTCAAGGACAGCGTGGCCAGATGGAACGTGCTGTATGATCGGCTTGCCGCCCGTCTTGGCGGGATGGCCGGCGTTGTCATTCCGCAGCGTCGGCAGGAAGAGTTCTATGTCGGATCGTCAATTCAGTTTCGCGCCGAAAAACTTGAGCGGGACCAAATCCCCCTGCTGATGGCGGCCTGCGCGGCGCGCGGGGTTGAATTGAAATGGTTCGGCGATGACGAGCCCAAAGCCTTTACCAGCCGCTATGACAGTTGGAAATACATTGATGACATTCCGCATCTTCCCGGCACATTGCGCGTTCTTGAAAAGACACTTGATATGCGGGTGCCGTTGACATTCGATGTCGAAGACTGCGACCTGATCGCCGATATCATCGAACAGGAAATCGGCGACCTGATCGCCGCCTGATCAGGACCGGCAGGGATGCCGGCCCGATCAGTGAAGGTTGCTCAGCGCAGGCTGGTCACCCTTTGTCCGGTCATCCCTTGCCGCGCCATGGGATCAGTCGGGCAATCGCCCACCGCATCACCAGGTCGAACAGCAGGCCAAGCAGCCCCATGATCAGGATCGTCACCCAGATCAGCTCATAATCCGAGACCGTCCGCGCGACATTCTCGATAAAGCCGATCCCCGTGGTGCCGGCC
>CALIBP010000131.1 GCA_938048165.1 uncultured Alphaproteobacteria bacterium
AGAAACACCCGGCCAAATCTGCCTTGGATTTTCTCCGCTGCTTCGTCGGCAGACGATACCCGTATCCATGGCGCCTGTTCAGGCTCCAACCAGGCAGGTCGCAAAAATTTGTAATACGGCAAAGATGTTTCCGTCGTCGCATGAAGGGCATTGGAGGCCATTTGTTTCGCGTATGGATGAGTCGCATCAATTACCGCAGCGATGTCGTTTTCATGAAGAAAACGCGTTAATCCTTCGACTCCGCCAAACCCGCCCTGGCGAATTTCACAGTCGGGCAAGGTCGGTGACCGCGTCCGGCCTGCCAGCGAATAGATCACCGATATATCCAATTGATCTCGAAATTGTTCGGCGAGGGATACCGCTTCACCGGTACCGCCAAGAATGAGAATTTTTTTCACGTTTCCTCAAACCCTGCACGGCCAACCTGATGTCCCAAACGGTCATAAAGGATAACCTCCACAGCGAAAGTCCCTTCAGAAACTTTCGCCGCTTCAGTTTGCGCTGCTTTCGCGACCGCATCGCCTAATGCTAAACTCTTGTTTTGCGCGATCTGTAAAATCGCTCCGGCTGAGCCACCTGCTGCAATCTCCGAAACCAGCCCGTCATCTGCCCCCGCCTGCTTCGCCAGCGCGGCGAGAAAACTCGGATCAACCTGTGAGCGTTTGGAATGTAAATCGAGATGCCCGGCCGCCAGTTTAGACAGTTTGCCAAACCCACCTGCGATGGTGAGCCGCGACAGCGGTTGAGATCGGAGATATTTCATCAATCCGCCAACAAAATCGCCCATATCGAGAAAGGCAATGAGCGGCAGGTCATAGAGCTTCATCACCGCTTTTTCAGATGTCGACCCGGTGGAGCCAATAACATGGTCCAGCCCCGCCTCTCTCGCGACATCAATTCCCCGATGAATCGAATGTATCCAGGCCGAGCAGGAATATGGCACGACAATCCCGGTTGTGCCCAGGATCGACAGGCCACCAATAATACCCAATCTTTCATTCCAGGTTTTTTTCGCGAGCTTTTCGCCATCTTCAACCGAAATCGTGATTTCAAGATCGAGCGGACCCTCCTTAGGGTTGTGAATGGAAGCAAGGTTATCAATTATCATTTTTCGGGGTGCCGGGTTAATCGCCGGCTCCCCAACCGCAAGCGGTAAACCGGCGCGCGTGACCATGCCGACGCCCTCGCCCGCCAGAAAGGAGATACCGGCACCTGCTCGTGCCCGCTGCACACGGCATTCAATCAACGCGCCATGCGTTACATCTGGGTCATCACCGGCATCCTTGATCACTGCAGCCGTGGCAATCCCTCCACTCAACGCAGTGCGTTCCAACGCAAACTCCGGCGTCTGACCTTTAGGGAGAGCTATTTTGATCGTGTCAGGAAAACGACCATTGACCAGCGCCATATAGGCCGCTTTCGCCGCGGCGGTTGCACAGGCACCCGTCGTCCAGCCATATTTCAGGCGGCGGTCATCTTCAGGATCGATATCTGACATTTCCGTGGCGGCGTTTTTATATTACCAAAGTGTTTCCTGTTGAAATTATCGTAACCAGCGCAAAAGGCCACGCATGAATACGCCCAACCTGATTTTTCCCGAGTTTGTTCCGGGAAGCGTTTGGCTGGCCGGCGCCGGACCCGGTGACCCCACATTACTGACTCTTGGGGTGCATCACGGGCTGCAGAATGCCGATGTTGTGGTTTATGACGCGCTGGTCGATGAGCGCATTCTTGGACTCGCCAATCCAGCCGCTATCAAGGAATATGCCGGCAAGCGTGGTGGACGGCCCTCGACCGATCAATCGGACATATCCCAAAAGCTGGTTAGCCTGGCACAGGAGAACAAGCGGGTGCTCCGTCTAAAAGGGGGCGACCCCATGGTCTTTGGCCGTGGACCCCAGGAATGTGAGGCCCTGATCGCCGCAGGCATCCCGTTCCGCATCCTCCCGGGCATAACGGCGGGGATTGGCGGTTTGGCCTATGCCGGCATCCCCGTAACCAGCCGGGATACCAATGCGGCGGTCACCTTCATGACTGGTCACACCGCTGGTGGCGATATTCCCGATGACGTCGATTGGGACAGCCTGTCGAAAGGCTCACCGACGCTGGTCATCTATATGGGCAGCAAACATCTCGAGAGAATTCGTGACCGGTTGATCGCGGCGGGGAGACCCGGTTCAGAACCTGTCGCCCTGATCAGCAAAGCGACAACCGCAGATCAACAAACAGTCACAACGACGCTCAAACACTGTACAGATGTCATGGCGATCAGTGACATCAAGGCACCGATGATTATCGTGATTGGCCCAACGGTCGGGTATCACGAAGCCTTTAGCTGGTTCCACCCGTCATGAAGGGGGTGCTAATCGCCGCGCCGTCATCCGGTAGCGGCAAGACAGTTATCACCCTCGCGCTGCTTCGGGCGCTCAAACGCGCTGGCCACATTGTCGGATCCGTCAAAATTGGACCAGACTATATAGATCCCGGCTTTCATTTTCTCGCTTCAAACGGTGCTTGCCTGAACATTGATGGTTGGGCGATGCGGCCCGACACCCGCGTCGGACAAGTAACACGGATCGCAGAGAGTGCCGACTTGGTGATAGCCGAAGGAGTGCTGGGGTTGTTTGATGGCGCCGCAGATGGGAGTGGCAGTTCTGCGGACTTAGCTGCCGAACTTGGTCTACCAATTATCCTGATTGTCGACGTATCAGGGCAGTCGGCTTCCGCTGCTGCCGTCGTTGCCGGTTTCAATGCGTTTCGCAATGACATCAAGATCGCCGGTGTCATCTTCAACCGCGTCGGCAGTGTGCGCCATGAACAAATGCTGCGCCAAGCTATGGCGAGTGTTGCAATCCCCATCGTTGGGTGTT
>CALIBP010000132.1 GCA_938048165.1 uncultured Alphaproteobacteria bacterium
CCGGTTGCAGAAAGAATGTCCGGACAAACAGTTCATCCCGGCACCGACTGAAAAGTGCGCGTGCAACGAGTGTCATTTCATGAAAATGAACACGCTCGAAAAACTGCACGACTGCATGGCCAAGCGCACCCCGGAGGTAACGCTCTCTACGGAGATCATTGAGCGTGCCCGGTTGCCGATCGAGCGAATGCTGGAAATTTCCGCCAGTTAGCCAAGCGCTTGGCCAAGCTGGTTTCTTTTTTACCAAAGGCGCGATTCAATTCGCTTCTCACACTTCACATGAAAAAACGAAATACATTATTTATGGCAGCCTGGGTGCTGGGCGCCTTAGTTGTGACCGGCCAGGCGGCAGACAAAGGGAAGGCGATCTCGTTGTTCAACGGCAGGGATCTGAGCAACTGGACATCGAAAAAGGACGGTGCCTGGGAGGTCAGGGACGGTTTGCTCCAGCCAAGCGCAAAACCGGGTGGCTACATCTGGGCCGATGGCAGCTACGAGAACTTTGAATTGAAACTGGAATTCAAAATGTCCAAGCGGTGCAACAGTGGGGTTTTTTTTCGAACCGATCCAAACAACCCGGTGCAGGGCGGTTTTGAGATTCAAATTCTAGATTCTCACGGAAAGGCCAAGGTGGGTAAGCACGATTGTGGAGCGTTGTATGACGCCCAGTCGCCCAGTTCGAACCCGACCATGCCGGCCGGTGAGTGGAACCAAATGAAACTGACTGTGAACGGTGCTTCTGTGAAGGTTGTGTTAAACGGCAAACAGGTAGTTGACGCCGACTTGAATCAATGGACGACGCCCCGCAAAAATCCGGATGGTTCCCGAAACAAATTTCGCACCGCACTGAAGGATCTGCCGAGAACCGGACGCATTGGCCTGCAGTACCACGGCCAGCCGGTTTGGTTCAAAAACCTGAAGTTGAAGAAGCTTTAACTTTTGGAGTGAGCCGTCATAGCGAAGCGTCGACGGCGCTTTCCCATTTTAATGGTACCCAGTGGACAGTTCTCGGTTGGTTAGATTGGTTGTAACCGGTAACTGATAACCTCTCAAAAGCGGCGTCGAGCTGCTCTTGCCGCCGCACTCTAAAATAATAAAAAAGGCCATACAATCGCTTGGCCTTTATTGTGTTAAGAATGCGACAATCAATCGCGGCTTTGGAGTTTGGCCAGGAGGCGGAGGATTTCGAGATACAGCCAGATCAGGGTGACGAGCAGGCCGAACGCTCCGTACCACTCCATGTATTTCGGGGCGCCTCGCTCGACGCCTTCCTCGATGAAGTCGAAATCCAATACGAGATTCAGTGATGCAATGATCACGACGAAAACACTGAACCCGATACCGATTGTACTGGCCTCGTGAATCATTGGGATTCCGGAACTGCCGAACATGCTCATGATGAAATTGACCATGTACACGAGAAATATTCCGCCGGTGGCCGCTGCGATTCCCAACTTGAAGTTTTCGGTGGGTTTGATGAAGCCGCTTTTATAGGCAAGTAACAGCGCGCCAAGGATGCCCAGCGTCAGGATGATTGCCTGTGCGGCGATTCCTTCATAGGCATTGTTGAAATAACGCGATATGCCACCGAGAAACAATCCCTCAAGAAGGGCATAGATCGGCACAGTGAAGGGCGCCCATTCCTTTTTGAAAATGGTGACAATGGCCATGATAAAGCCGCCGATCGCGCCACCAACGATCAATGGTGGTAAAGGGTTGTGCCAGGTGTAAAGTGCGGTAGTCAGAATGAGGAATAACCCGATTGCGGTCTTGTTGACCGCACCTTCCAGCGTCATCGTGTTCATCCCCTGTGAAGAGATATTGAATGTTTCTGACCCGAGCGCCGGGTTTCCGCTTCTGAATGAGAGTGAGCTTGCCATGATTTACTACTTTAGCCGTTCGACTGCCGAATCCTTGCATTAAACATCATTCGTTTCAACTATAACTTTCGACTGATGTTGCCACGGTTCGTTCGTCGCGATAGTTTTGCCAAGCGAGTAGATACCATGCAGCTTTCACTTTCTGTCAGGATTGCCGAGGAGTTTTTGTCCAAGGAAAAAGCCTCCATGCCGTTAACCGAGTTGACCTCCTTGGCCAAGCGCTGTGGCTACGAGGGGCTGTGCATGAGAGCGTCCCAAGTGGGTGTGCAATCGGCGCCGGAAGAGGTTGAGAGGGCAGTGGAATGTCTGGAGGATAGCGGCTTGACCGTAAGCATGATCACCGGTGACTTTGACACGGTTTATAACAACGAAAATGGGCCGAGCGCGTTGCGAAATATCTCGCCTTATCTCCACTTGGCCAAGCGCCTGGGCGCTCCGCGAATCCGGGTGGCATTGAAGCAGGAATCGGATATCGAGTTCGCCAGGCGTGCGGCTGACGAGGCTGCCGAACAGGATGTGCAGTTGGTACACCAGTGCCATACGCTGAGTCTTTTTGAGACGGTGGAGAGTATTGAAAAAACGCTGCGATCGATCGATCGACCAAACTTCGGCTTGGTCTACGAGCCTGCCAATTTGGAGATTTGTCGGCAGGATTACGGAGGGGAAACGATCAAGCGCCTAGCTAAATGGATATTCAATGTCTATCTCCAAAACCAAGCGCTAAAACCGGATGGCGCGGTCACACTGCCAACATGGTGCGTGGGAGATGTGTCGTTTGACCTGATCTCAGTACATGACCCGGGCGGTGTGGATTACGACCGTGTTTTTGATGGCTTAAAGTCGATCGGGTACAACGGGACGGTAACCGTGCATCAGTCGGCCCAGCCAGGTGAGACGCCGGAGGAGTCTGCCTCACGAACAGCCGACTACCTGCATACTTTATTTTAACAGAATGAAAAAAAGTTCACTCCATAGTTTGATGTCGGTTACCGCATCCCTGTTCGGGATGTTGGTTGCGGTGACGGCTAACCCCTTGTCGCTTGGCTCCAACGGCACTCAGCGAGAGTTGTTCATCGATGGTCATATGATCGAAAAAATGACCGGTGATGTGCGCCAACAGTTGCAATTACCCGAACCGAAGGAGGTGGTGCTGACTACCGATGCACCGTGGGAAGGGAACACCTGTGCATATTACACGATCTTTCGCGATGGCGATCTTTTTCGGATGTACTATCGAGGGTCGCATTGGGACACCTCCACAAAAAAGGCCACACACCGGGAAGTCACTTGTTACGCAGAGAGCCGTGACGGGGTGAATTGGTTGAAGCCAAACTTGCGCTTGTTCGAGTTCAATGGCTCGAAGGATAACAATATCGTGCTCGACGGCTTGGGGACGCATTGCTTCGTGGCGTTCAAGGACGAAAACCCAAACGCACGACCCGAGGCACGATATAGGGGAGTCTCCCGCGGTTGGCCGCTTGGAAAAACGGGGCTGTATATTTATGAGTCACCGGATGGGATTCGCTGGAAGATGACGCAGAGCAAGCCGGTCATTACGCAGGGCGAATTCGATTCACAAAACCTGGCGTTTTGGGATGCCCGCATCGGGAAGTATCGGGAGTATCACCGGATATTCGTAAACGGTATCCGGGCAATCATGACGGCCACATCTGATGATTTTGTTCAATGGTCCAAGCCGGAGTTGCTGAGATATCAGAAGGGTATCCCTAATCAGCATCTCTATACCAACGCAATACAGCCGTATGCTCGGGCACCTCATTTGTACCTTGGTTTTCCGACGCGCTACCTGCCTAATGACGGTCAACGCGTGGAGCCGACTCTGATGGTCAGCCGTGACGGGGCGAATTTTCATCGATGGCTGGAGCCGATCGTGCCGGAGAGTGCCCCCAAAGATCGCGACGGAAA
>CALIBP010000133.1 GCA_938048165.1 uncultured Alphaproteobacteria bacterium
GCTTCGGGCACAGGCAATAAGAAGATTGGCTTTGGGCAGGCAATATCCACGTCCGGCAGCCAAAACACTGCTCGCTTTGTAAGGCTCAGGCTCAAGGCTAATACTGTACGGGTCATAGCGTATGCTATCCCGGACAGCATAGAACAGCTTGATGGCTTTCTCTTTTGCACTTGGCGCTTCCTCAACCGCTTGTGAGGCAAATGAGCGTACCGAATCCTGATCAAAGTCAAAAAACCTGGTCGGCTGCATATATTCAAAGCCGACTTTCGGGAAACCTTCGGTGATATGTTCCATTTTAATCGTAAGCCTTCAATGTACGGAGTCAGGCTGTAAGGGCGTCTTCAATAGCGAGACCAACGGCCAATAATTTTTTGTCGCCCATTGTTTCGCCAACGACCATAAGCCCGGCAGGCCCTTGTCCCTCTGGGTGCATGGGAACAGATAGAGCGCATCGGTCGAGGAAATTGAAGCAGAAGGTGTTGCGTAACGTCAGCATGTTTGTCGCGATATACAGCTCTTCATCGTCTTCCAGCGATTTTATTGACGGTGCGACTGTTGGAATTGTTGGCATGATCACAGCGTCAAATGAAGCGGTCACATTATTAGCGCTTTGGATAAGGGCGTCTCGGGCCTCCATAGCAACAAGGTAATCGACAGCACTGATATCTTTAGTTCGTAACAGGCGACCGCGCACGCGTGGGTCATATTCATCGGCGTGATCATCAATTTGATTTCGATGCGCAACATAGGCCTCAGCGTAAATGCCACCGCCCGCATTAATCTTTGGGATTTCTCCCAGTTCGGAAAATGGAATTTCGATGATGTTTGCCCCGCCACTAGATAGTTTGGAAAGCGTTTTTGAGAAGCAGTTGGCTACATGATCATCCAGCTTGTCGAGCACGAGAGTCTGTGGAACAGCCAATCGCAAGCCAGCAAGCGGTTGAGCGGTTGGCGCTACAGGCTCTTCACGGGCGAGAATTGCATCGACGACAGCACAACAGGCCACTGTAGGTGCCAGGGGACCTGCCGTGTCGAGAGTTGGCACCAGGGGGTAGGCCGCGGTAGCCGGAACGCGCCGGGTCGTCGGTTTGAACCCGGTGAGGCCACAATAGGACGATGGAATTCGGATGGAGCCACCGGTATCTGATCCAAGAGCAAAACTCGCCATGCCATCTGTAACAGAGACTGCGGCGCCAGCTGATGAGCCGCCAGGAATACGTCCAGTTTCGCGATCCCAAGGATTTTTAGCCGTTCCGTAATGCGGATTGATGCCGAGGCCGGAATAGGCGAACTCCGTCATATTCGTCCGACCGATAACAATGCCACCGGCTTTTCGCAAACGTGCCACAGATGGAGCGTCTTGCGTCGCGGCCGGACTGTTTTTGAGGATCGTCGATCCTGCCGTTGTTACGTCGCCTGCGATGTCAAACAGGTCTTTCACCGAGAAGGGCACTCCGGCAATAGGGGACGCAACGATACCAGCGGCTCGTAACGTGTCTTGCGCATCTGCGGCAGCACGGGCGGCATCGCTATGGACTTTAATAAAGGTT
Source organism: uncultured Alphaproteobacteria bacterium (assembly GCA_938048165.1). GTDB lineage: Bacteria > Pseudomonadota > Alphaproteobacteria > MPNO01 > UBA2964 > UBA2964. Next base: position 1,551 of record CALIBP010000133.1, read on the forward strand.
CGTTGACCTTCGCCGTTGATGTCATTGATTTTAGAGAGTGCCTGTTCGACGAGCTCTCTACTCGTTGTGCGACCTTCTTTGAGATCCGCTGCTATGTCTTTGATAGGTTTCATGATGGGCGCACCTTGCCGTCCGGTTTCTGGATCGTCAACTGACTAACCAAGATGTCGGGTTGCAGCTGGTTCAATGGCACAGTAGACCATTCGGTGGGATGGCCTTCCATGCGTCCCAACTAAAGGGATTCATGCGTGGCTGATACCTCTATAAAAAACAAATTACCTATAATCTCGGATAGACGCGTCTTCGCTATCGTCCTTATTCCGTTTGGACTGGGCTATTTTCTTTCTTATCTATTTCGCACGGTAAACGTCGTTATCGCGCCGGACCTCGCTGCAGATTTGCGTCTTACCGCAGCCGATCTTGGGCTTCTCACAAGTATCTATTTTGTTCTTTTTGCGGCTTTTCAAACGCCGCTAGGCGTTATTCTCGATCGGTATGGGCCGTGTCGCGTACAGGTTATCCTTCTCTTTATAGCTGCCCTTGGCAGCGTCCTATTTGCAATCAGTCATTCAATGGCAATTCTTACAATTGCCCGAAGCCTGATCGGTCTCGGTGTGTCTGGCTGTTTAATGGCTGCATTGAAAGCTAATGCACAGTGGTTCCCCGCGGCACGACTGCCTTTCGTGAACGCTTGTACAATGAGCTTTGGAACGTTTGGTGCATTAACGGGAACTATTCCGGTGGAAATGCTGGCTGGTCTCTATGGTTGGCGGATGATTTTTGTCGTGCTCACGGTGTTTACCGTCGGGTTGGCCTTGGTCACTGCTATTATTATTCCAGATAAGGTTGGCGCAAAAGACACAGCTGATCAGACCAATTATGGAATAGGTGATCAGTTTCGTGATCTTGGTGTGATTTATTGTGATCGGTATTTTTGGCAGATCGCGGTCATCACAATGCTGCATGGCGGCGTATTTCTATCTTATCAGGCGCTTTGGATGGGGCCGTGGTTGGCGGATGTTGCCGGCTACAGTCAGGCTAGCGTGGCGAAGGCCATGTTGTTCTTCAATATTGGGATGTTTGTCGGGGTGGTCGGGTTTGGTGTACTCGCTGACAGGCTCCAGAAATATGGCTTTGGATTGATGACAATTGTCCGGTTTGGTGTGGGGGCATCGCTGGCGGTCCAGATCATGTTGGCGGTGGAAGCGACATCTTTAGCGGTGATACTGTGTGCGGCGTTCGGATTTTTTGGGTCATCGACTCTTCTGGTTTATGCCCTGCTTGGTCAGAACTTTTCCGGTCGTATGGTCGGAAAGGTGAATACGGCTCAGAACATGATGATCTTTATTGGCGCGTTTGTCGTTCAATGGGGGATCGGGGTTATAATCGATTTTTGGCCGGCGGTCGGTGATGGGCGATACGATCCAGTAGGCCATCAGATGGCGTTAATCTGTGTCATCACCCTGGAGGTATTGGCCTTTGTATGGTTGTTAATGCCGAGCCGCATGGACAGGTATGAGCAGGACAGTTCGACATTATGACGGATAAAAATGAAAACCCGAGAGCTTATCCGGACCGGCCCTATGTCGGTGTTGGTGTCGTTGTATTTAAAGGCGAAAATGTCCTGCTGGCTCAGCGAGGCAAAAAGCCTCGGCAGAATAGTTGGAGCATTCCCGGCGGTGCTCAAGAGCTTGGCGAAACAGTGGAGGACGCGGCCCATCGCGAGATCCATGAAGAAACGAGTATTGAAATTGATCTCCTTGGGCTGGTTGAGGTTGTTAACAGCATCAATCGCGATGACAAGGAGCAGGTGCAATTCCACTACACCCTTATAGATTTTGTGGCGGAATGGAAAAGTGGGAACATCGTTCCAGGTGATGATGCGGTGGACGCGCGTTGGGTCCCGATAAAAGAAATCGGTGATTACAATTTACGACCATTGACCCACGACGTTATTTTACGGGCTGATGAATTAAGGAAGTCGGGCAGTTTAAAACCTGATAATCGGTCGCAAAAAACCATTTAAACGGCGCCTAAACGATTTTTTTGTCAGAAATTTGTTTCAGGGGCGCGATCTTAACAAATTATCAACCATAGCAACGCTTCACTTGGCTCACCGGAGGACAAGAGGAACAGGCTATGCAAAATGTTGATGAACTAAAGACCCGGGTGGAGGAGACCACCGAAAAATTACGTGCTTTTCAGGAGGGCCGAAACGGCCAGAGCCAATCGTTGGTCGAAATGCTAAGCGAGCTGGAAGAGAAATATGCGGCGCAATCGGTCGAACTAGAATATTACCGGGGACGAATTGATCCTCTGGAGACCGCGAATACACAGCTTGCGTCCTTGATGGAGAGTCTGCTCGACACGATTGATGCTGGATTCTCCAATATTGATAGTGACCCATTGCAAAAGGCCGCGGAAATTGCCGGTTCGATGCTTGTTGGTGAAATGTCGCTTGCCGCAAATGAGGCCCAGGCAGAAGAGATCATTGCAGAAGAAATCCAGCCCGAGAAATTCGACGTGCCCGAAGAATTGGTGATCGAAGAGACAGCTTCCGAAGAGGAAATGGAAGAAGTCCCCATCGAAGAATCTGACGTTGCAGTGATTGAGGAACCTGAAATTGCATCGACGGAGTCCGAGCTATCAGCTGATGATGTGTCCGAACTTTTGGCAACTGCGGAACCGGACGTTCAGTTTGAGGACGTCTCTGAGGCAGCGTTGGCACTGGAATCTGAAGAAGATGCTCCGACGGCTGATTTGCCAGAACCTGTTGTGGCGGCAATCGCTGAGACGGCAATTGCCGAAAATAATCTGGAAGATGTGATTTCCGAGGCTGCCGAAGAATTAGTGGCCGAGAAACTGATTTTGGAAGATGAGATCGAAGTCGTTGCGGAAAGTGAACAGCCGGAAATTGTTGTGGCAGAACTCGAGGGCGTTGCCACTGTCGATGACCTAGAATCTGTTGCAGCTTTGGCTAAGGAAATTGAAGAGGAGTCTGCGGCGGCCGACGATAAGCCGGCGGCCTCAGATATTCGGGCCTTACTGGAGCGGGTTGAAGCTCTCGCTGCGAAAGCGGGCGCCATGGGTGGTGATGTCCTCCCAGACGACGCTACCGTAGAGCTAGCCGAAGAAGATGTTGTCGCTGATGAGCCCCGCGAGGCCGGTGCGGCTGCATAGCTTTTCTCTACAATTCTTGCTTCTTGAACGGTCGGACTTTTAGTCCGGCCGTTTCTTCTATAGCGTTCCGTTTTTGTAATTGCGGTCAGCGGCTGCACGTGGGCTATAGAAGGACGATAAATGCTGAAATCAGGTAGTGAGTATCTGGAAAGCTTACGCGATGGACGGCGGGTCTTTATTGGAAGTGAACAGGTCGAAGATGTAACCGAGCATGAGGCATTTCGAAATGCCGCTCGATCTTTCGCGATGATTTATGACATGAAGTCTGCACCGGAAAATCGGGACGTTATGTCATTCGAGGAAGATGGTGACCGGTTCAGCAGCTATTTTCTTATGCCGAAAACGCATGATGATCTCGTCAAGCGGATGGAGACGCATCGTCGGATCGCTGAATGGTCGCACGGATTGTTAGGTCGATCCCCGGATCATGTTTCAAGTTTCGTAACTGGGTTGGCGATGAAGCCGACGATGTTCGAGGAAATTGGCGAAGGCTTCGGCGATAACATCGTAAACTATTACAAATATATGCGCGCGAACGATATCTTTGCTTGTTACACGGTTTTGCCTCCTCAGGGCGCCCGCAAACCCGAACTATACGAACGCGAGGGCATGACGGTGCCGACGCTTCGCGTCACAGATGAAGATGATAACGGTGTAACACTTAACGGCATGAAGATGCTTGGAACGTCGGCCATCTTCAGTAATGAAACCTGGGTCGGTAATCTGCTGCCGCTAGCGCCTAACCAGGAAAGAGAATCCATTACCTGCGCCGTACCGTTGAATGATCAAGGCGTTTCGATCTGGTCTCGGAAACCGCTTGAAAAATACGCTGTCACTGAATTCGACAATCCGCTGTCCTATCGTTTTGATGAATCTGACGCGATGGTGATTTTCGAAGATGTGAAGGTGCCTTGGGAAAAGGTCTTTGTGCATAACAACACTGAAATGTCGCGCGGCATTTATGTTCAGTCGCCATCTCATTCAATGGGCAACCACCAATCCAATATCCGCTTTCATGAGAAACTCAAACTCATAATTGGTATCGCGCATAAAATCGTGACAGCCAATGGGGCAGGGCATATCCCGGCTGTTCAGGGAATACTTGGTGGGCTTGCGGCGCAGGAGGCGGCACTCGAAGCGATTATTCAAGGGCAGCTGCAGAACCCGGAAGTAATGGTGGATGGTTATCTCAACATCAATCAGCGCTATATGTACGCGGCGCTTTACTGGTGTACGACCAATTACTCTAAAATTTGCGATGTCGTACGAGACTTGATGGGCGGGGGGCCGTTCCAGATGCCGGCAGATATATCTGTGGTCGATGATCCGGTAATGAAGGAAACTTTCGAAAAATACTGGTCGGTGCCGGGACAATCGGCAATCGATCGGATGAAGCTCTATAAGCTGGCGTGGGATTTAATCGGATCGGAATTCGCCGGCAGGCACATCCAGTACGAACGGTTCTATGCCGGGCCGAGTTTCGTCGTTACCAATTACAGCTATCTGAATGCACCGTGGGATGCCTTTGATGGTCTGGTGGATGATATCCTGGAGGGGTATGACGCCGGTGGTGCTTCATAGGCAGTGAAAAGATGGTGCCGCCGGTGAGATTCGAACTCACGACTTCTCCCTTACCAAGGGAGTACTCTACCCCTGAGTTACGGCGGCCCCGTCAAATGCGGCGGCACAATGCCATGTGCGGCATATCCATGCAATAAAACAAGAAGCCTAATAAACAGGAAAATTCGATTGCTGTTTGTCGAAGCCGTCTACAAGTGTAAAATTGCCTTATGACTGTTCAAAAAGACGCAAATTCACCGAAAACCGTTGCGTGCGACAAGGCTGATGAGAGAAAGCAACGGCAGGCGGCGCAATTAAGGGCGAATTTGCAGCGTCGCAAGGAGCAAATTCGGCAAAGAGATTCCTCTGAAGAACCCGCCGATTAGAATCGGATTACAGCTTTTTTCATCTGAATCACCCTTAGGGTGTAGAAAACTGGTGCGGTTTTGTTCAGCCCAGTATAAAGCCGCCCAGAACTTGCCTGTTTTGGCTGTTATTTTATGTACAGCGTCAGGCATGAAACAGGGTGTAAAACGGCAAGATGGATAAAATACGAATAAGAGGTGGCAAGCCCCTGTCAGGTACGGTGCAGATCAGCGGCGCTAAAAATGCGGCTTTGCCGTTGATGGCAGCGTGTCTTCTGACAGAGGAAGCACTCGTTCTGACCAATTTACCTCATCTCGCCGATATCAGCACGATGGCCAATCTGCTATCCCAACATGGAGCCAATATTAGCATGGCCGGTGAGGCAGGGGATAATGGACACGCAGGCCGTTCTATTAATTTACACGCACCCCGTATCACGGATACGACAGCACCATATGAGCTGGTTCGCCGCATGAGGGCCTCGATCCTCGTGCTTGGACCACTTTTGGCCCGGACCGGTGAGGCGCGGGTTTCGTTACCCGGAGGGTGCGCTATTGGCGCGCGGCCGGTCGATTTGCACATCAAGGGCCTCACGCAGCTTGGGGCCGAGTTTGAAATGGCAGAAGGCTATATCGGTGCTACCGCACCAAACGGGTTGAAGGGTGCGCACATCGTCTTTCCCATGGTTTCAGTAGGGGCCACGGAGAACCTGTTGATGGCGGCCTGTCTCGCGGAAGGGGAGACAACGCTCAGTAATGTTGCCCGTGAGCCAGAGATAGGCGATCTCGCAGAATGTTTAATCGCGATGGGCGCAGAGATTTCCGGAATTGGGACCGACACATTAGTGGTTCAGGGAAAGAAAAGCCTGCATAGTGCGGAACATGCAGTCGTTTCAGATCGGATTGAAACCGGCACTTATGCGATGGCAGCAGCACTCACCGGCGGTGATATCGAGCTTACCGGTGCTCGGGTCGAGCTCGTTGAAGCCGTTCTCGATAAGTTGCGTGAGGCCGGTGTAGATGTTGACGTTACCGACAAAGGCATTCGGGTTAAGCGTGAAGGGGCTTTACGTGGCGTCGACGTTATGACCGAGCCATTTCCGGGGTTTCCAACAGATTTGCAGGCGCAGATGACTGCATTGATGAGTATGGCTGACGGCGCAGCGATGATCACTGAATCTATATTCGAGAACCGTTTTATGCATATTCCTGAGCTGGCGCGAATGGGAGCAAATGTAACAGTTCATGGTGCCTCCTCCCTGGTTCGAGGTGTGGACACGCTGGTTGGGGCACCGGTAATGGCGACCGATCTGCGCGCGTCAGCATCTCTGGTATTGGCTGGGTTGGCGGCAAAAGGTGAAACCATGATTAGCCGCGTTTATCATATTGACCGCGGATATGAGAGGATAGAAGAGAAGCTTGCCGCGTGTGGTGCCGATATTGAGAGGCTGGATGAATGAGTGAGCCTAAATTACTCAAATTGCGGGCAGCGGATGAAGATGATCTCAAAATTATTTCAACGTTTCTTCAGGACGCGGTAATTGCTGTTCGCGAAATGACCTTCCTCAAAGAGGAATTACGCTTTGCGTTTGTTGCCAATCGGTTCCGTTGGGAAGATGTTGATCGGGAAAGGCCCGCTGAAGGAGACGCAATTTACGAGCGGGTTCATTGTGGAATTTGTTTTGACAGTGTAACCGTAGTCCGGCAGAACGGCCTCGATCAGCGCCGAAAGGCTCAGGTTGTTTCTTTGCTTTCGATCAGTGTGGAAGACAAGGCTATCGATTTGTCGTTTTCCGCTGGGATTACCATCCGACTGGAAGTTGAGAAAATCCGGTGTCATCTTCAGGATCTGAACGAGCCATGGCCGACGCAGTGGCGGCCGAGTCATCCGCTGGAAGACGATTAGCAGAGTAGGGCGTTGCCCGACGTGGAGACATCTGTGAGTGAAGAATTTGACCTTATGTTGGCTTTGCCCAAGGGCCGCATACTGAAAGAAGCTCTGCCATTATTGGCAAAAGCCGGAATCGAGGCAGAGGCGGCGTTTAATGACGAACGCGATAGACGCCTTACCTTTGCGACCAATGTTGATGGACTCGGCATAATCCGGGTTCGCAGTTTTGATGTTGCGACGTTTGTTGCCTTCGGCGCAGCTCACCTCGGTATTGCTGGTAGTGATGTTCTTATGGAATTTGATTACCCCGAAAACTATTCACCACTTGATCTCGGTATAGGCACATGCCGCATGATGGTGGCCGAACCTGCGGACGTCGGCGCCGAAGACGACCCGAGCCGATGGAGCCATGTTTCGGTGGCGACCAAATATCCGGAGGTTACTAAACGGCATTTTGCGGCGCGTGGTGTGCAGGCAGAGTGCATAAAACTGAATGGCGCCATGGAACTGGCGCCCAAACTCGGCTTGGCCGGGCGGATCGTCGATCTCGTGGATACGGGCCGCACCCTTAAAGAAAATGGGCTTGTTGAGATAGAGCATATTGCTGATGTCAGTTCACGTCTGGTTGTTAATCGTGCAGCTTTGAAAACGCGGCCCGAAATTCTCGGTGGCTGGGTTGATCGGATACGAGAAGCAGTTAATGGTGGATAAAATCACCTTTGATGAGCCTGATTTTCAGGATCGCATTGATGCGTTGGTAAATAGTCGTCGTGATGTTGATGTTGACGTTGATGAGGTGGTCCGTGGCATCTTGGAAGATGTTCGGGCGCGGGGCGACGCTGCCGTCCTTGAGTATACTGAGAAATTTGATCGACTAACGCTGCCTAACGCTACAGCGGTGCGTATCGGTGGCGATGAGATTAATGCTGCGCGAGCTGCGTGCAGCAACGAAACAATCGCGGCGCTTGAACATGCCGCTAGTCGGATTGATGCCTATCACAAAAAACAAATGCCTGCCGGCTTTGATTATACCGATCACGATGGGGTTCGGTTGGGCTCGAGGTGGACGGCAATTTCTGCTGTTGGGCTTTATGTTCCCGGCGGCACTGCAGCCTATCCAAGCTCTGTGTTGATGAACGCGGTTCCCGCGAGAGTTGCCGGTGTTGAACGGCTTGTCATGGTAGTGCCGACACCTGACGGCGTGCTGAACCCGCTGGTCCTTTCGGCAGCCTCAATTGCCGGTGTGGATGAGATTTACCGAATTGGGGGAGCGCAGGCAATTGCAGCCTTAGCTTACGGAACGGAAACGATCTCTCCCGTTGATAAGATTGTTGGCCCTGGCAATGCCTATGTTGCGGCAGCGAAACGGCGCGTTTTCGGTGTGGTCGGGATCGATATGATTGCCGGGCCTTCTGAAATATTGGTTGTTGCTGATGCAAAGAATGTTCCTTCCTGGATAGCGGCAGACCTCTTGTCGCAGGCGGAACACGATACGGATGCACAATCTATCCTGATCTGTGACGATGACGCATTTGGCGATGCCGTCATGACCTCCATTGAGGAGCAACTTTCCATTTTGCCGCGGGCCAAAATAGCTCGGCAAAGTTGGGAACGTCACGGAGCTGTAATTGTTGTTGAAACATTTGAGGATGCAACTCCTATCATTGATCGGCTGGCGCCGGAACATTTAGAGTTGGCAGTTTCAGAGCCTGATGCTTTGAGTAAAAAAGTTTACAATGCAGGCGCGATTTTTCTCGGTCGTTATACGCCGGAGGCTATTGGAGATTATATAGCTGGACCAAGCCATGTATTACCGACCTCGCGCAGCGCTAAATTTTCTTCAGGGCTTGGCGTTCTGGATTTCTTGAAACGGACGTCTATCATTGAATGCGACGCCGCTTCTGCTGCTAAAATAACAGATAGTGCTGAAATTTTAGCTGATGAAGAGGGGTTAGGCGCCCATGCACGCTCGCTGTCAATACGCCGTTCAGAAGCTTGATTAGAATAGGGAATTGCTTTGGCCGCTGTTGATACGCTTGTTCTGGCATCGGCATCGCCCAGACGCCTGGAACTCTTAAAGCAAGTTGGGATTGTTCTCGACGCTGTTGATCCGGCGGATATTGACGAAACTCCTTTAAAGAACGAAGCGCCGGACAAGCTGGTGTCCCGACTGGCACGAGAAAAATTACAGGCAGTTATACCGCGCCATTTAGGTTGTTGGGTTATGTCAGCGGATACAATTGTTGCATGCGGAAAACGTGTTTTCCTGAAGCCAATTGATGAATCCGAGGCGCGGCGGGCCCTGTCACTGCTCTCCGGGCGGCGGCATCGCGTAATCAGTGCTGTGTGCATTGGAACCCCGTCAGGTGAAATACACCATCGTAAAGTGTCGACATCGGTATCGTTCAAACGACTTCATGAGAACGAAATTGAGGCTTATGTCCAAAGTAATGAATGGCACGATAAAGCCGGGGGATATGCAATTCAGGGGAGGGCGGTTCGTTTTGTCAGGTCAATTAATGGATCCTATTCAAATATTGTCGGATTGCCGTTGTTTGAAACATGCGGGATGCTTGAGGGGTTGGGGTTTTCAATTGATGGTTCGAAATAATGTCTCGTGAGTTGTTGATAGAAACAGAGGGCGACGAAGTTCGTGCCGCTGTGATCGAAGAAGGGGATCTGGTCGATCTTATTGTCGAGCGGGCGAGTGGCGGCAGTATTGTCGGTAATATATATGTTGGGCGAGTTGAAAGAGTTATTCCAGGAATCGGCGCCGCCTTTATCGATATTGGTCGTGGCAAATCAGGGTTTTTACCACTCTCCGAACGTCGCGGCGGTAATCAAGTTGTTGATCCCGTTGTTGAGGGCGGTACGGTTTGTGTTCAGGTGAAACGCGATGCCTTTGCTGAAAAAGGACCACAACTCGCGCGTGAGCTTTCTCTGCCAGGTCGGTTTTTGGTGTACGCGCCGACCGGCGGTCGTTTGACGGTGTCCCGGCAAATTGAGAATGAAAGCGAAAGAGAGCGTCTTCTTGGTTTGCTTAGTGATATTGCCAAGGATGGGGAGGGTTTCGTTTTGCGAACTGTTGCAGAAGGCACAGACCGAGATACCTTGGTGTCCGAAGCGGCATATTTACGAGAAATTTGGCAAAACGTTGAGAAAGATCGCGACGCTGCAAATGCGCCAACACTGATTTTCAGTGAACTTAACTCTCTTCAAAAAGCAATTCGTGATCAAGCCCAAGATGACGTTGTCGCCATACGCTTTGATGACCATGACGCTTTCAGCGACGCAAAGGCCTATTGCGATAAATTTTATCCTGCACTCAGTGATAAGCTATCGATTGAATCTGGGGCAGCGCCCTTGTTTGACCAGTATAATGTTGACGGCGCTATTGAAACAGCGCTGAGCCGACATGCGCCGTTACCGTCCGGCGGAGGTTTGGTTATAGAATCCATGGAAGCGCTGACAGCGGTTGATGTGAATTCGGGGCGTTTTACAGAAGGAAGCAGCCCGGACGAGAATGCCCGAAAAACCAATCTGGAGGCCGCGGTCGAGCTGACCCGGCAAATCAGGTTACGTAATCTGGGTGGACTAATCGTGGTGGATTTTATCCATATGGATGATGAGCCGGGATGGGAAGAAGTGCTTGAGGCCTTGCGGATTGGATTTTCTCGTGACCGGGTTAGCTGTCGTGTAGTGGGTCGCACTGAGGGGGGGCTGGTAGAACTTATACGTCGCCGACGCCGTCCGCCCCTGGCAGAAACCTTGCTCGATAAGTGCCCCGAATGCGGTGGTGATGGTCATGTGTGGCGGACAGAAAGCTTGGTATTCGAAGCGTTACGATCGTTGCGCCGTGAGGCGGCGGTCGGCGCACCGGGGCGCGCGGTGCTAAACGCTAGCCCAGAAATTCTTGAAGCAATAGAACGGGCGGACAATAATGGTAGCTTGTTTTCCCGAGTTGGAAGGCAGGTTGTTACCAAAGTAATGCCTGACTTTGGGCCGGAAGAGTACGAAATTTACATCGATGGAGAGGGCGATGGTGGTAATTGATCTGGCCGCTAAACGTAAGGGCGGTAAATGCCCGATGTGTGGTGCGCCCGGGGAAGAAAAGTACCGCCCTTTTTGCTCTCGCCGATGTGCCGATCTCGATCTCGCTAAATGGCTTAACGGCAATTATTCGGTGCCTGTCGTTGAAATGGATGAAGGCGATCTGGAAGAACTAGACGCCATGATCGAGAATGATGGCGACCTTAGGGAAAAGGATTATTAGGCGCGCTATTTTAGAGCCGAACTGGTATGGACAGGTCGGCTGAATTCTCTTATAAGCACTCCTCGCATTTATGCATGCCCAGGTAGCTCAGTTGGTAGAGCACAGCACTGAAAATGCTGGTGTCGGCTGTTCAATTCAGCCCCTGGGCACCACTTCCCCTTATTAAGTATGGCGACTAGTTGTCATCGCCAGAGATATTTCTAGTTGTCATCGCCAGAGATATTTAATGGTATCTGCGGTGGTGTCGCCTGCAAAGTGCGTTGAGAACTAGAATTTGTTCAGAAATGAGACGGAATCCGTGGGCAGCGCTTAAAATGTCGGAAAATTTTACACTTTTTGATTTTGATGAGGGTGGAAAATTTATAAGATATTTTAAACAATACTATTTGGTTGGCATAAGAATTGCAAAGTTTAAGGGGCAAAGCGGAAGAAAATTTGTTGATTTAATAGTCCCGTTGAATATGGATACGTCAATGTTTGAAGAATTGAACCAAAATAGAGTGTCGCAATTTCTGAAATGCGGGATTTTTTCCCTCGTGCTTTTGTGTGCCGGGACAAACGCCCAAGCAACTCTTCAAACAATTGGTGCCGGAACTGCTGTTTCTGTGCCCGCTGATCGTACAATGACTTTCGACAGCTTTACAAATGGAACCTCGCTGGCGACCTATTCGGAAGACAGTATGACGATCCTTTGCGACGGCTTCGCATCTAGTCAGGGCAATACAACGCACCCCGGGTTTACACCATTTCACGGACAAAATTTTCTATATTCTGGTGGTGGTAGCCATGGAACGCTTAAAATACAAACCTCTGATGGTTTGGATGCTAAGGGATTAGAATTTGTAATCGGCACAGGGTTTGGTGGATCGTTGCCTCTCCAAGTTCATGCTGCATGGGAAGCGTATCGGGATAGCACGCTTATTGGTTCTGGTGTTTTTTCTGCTTTAGTCGGTGAGGTCATCGGGTTTAGCGATGATATAGGATTTGACGAAATTTGGATCGATACGAACTCATCTCCGTTAACTGGTATTAGTGATGCTACTAATACAAACGCGATTGCTATTGATGATGTTTTTGTCGGCTTCACTGTCGCAGATACGCCGGTTCCAGAACCGGGGACATATTTGGTTTTTGGTCTTGGTTTGATTGGGTTAACAGTTCTACGTCGTCGCAGAAAGAAAACTGACGCCTGATTCCGGTGCCCGATTGGTTTTCAGTTAACATTACTGAATCTGAATTCGATTTTAAAACCCGGAACGAGATCTTCCTTCCGGGTTTTTGTGTGTCTTGAATTCATTTTGGTATCAATATGATCAATCCCTAAGTGATCACAAAATATCAGTAAAGATTATCGCCGCCATTGACGACAATGCATTGTCCGGTGACAAAATCACTATCTCCTGAGGCGAGATAAATCACTGTTCCTGCAAGATCTTCAGGCATCTGTATCCTGGGGATGGCTCGTGCAGAAACTGACCGGTCGAAGCGTGCTGGAGTATAGCCTTCTTCAGCTTCCATCACATCGGTGCAGGTCAATCCCGGGGCAATGGAATTCACACAAATACCGTCTTTACCGATTTCTTTTGCAATTGCGCGGCTAAAGGCAACGACCCCTCCCTTTGAAGAAACATAATGTGCGAAATGCGTTGTGCCCTTCATCATCGTATCTGAAGCGATATTGATAATTTTGCCGTATTTTTGTGCTTTCATGATTGGGGAAGCCGCACGAGCACAGAGGAAAACGCCGCGTAAATTGACGGACATGACCTTGTCCCACTCATCGACAGGAATTTCTTCAAAAGGTTTTCGGTCAAGCGATGCAAAGACGGCCGCGTTATTAACGAGAATGTCGAGTCGTCCAAATTTCTGAACAACGGTGTCAATAAGGTTTTGAACTGCTCCCTCGTTGCTGACGTCACATATATGGGAAAGCAGGTCTGGGTCTGGTAGGTCTGCGCGGACGGCTTCTTCCGTCTTAGCGCAATCTTTGATGTCGACGATAACAGTTTTGGCGCCTTCAGCTGCCAGCGCTTTCACATAAACAGCGCCGATGCCTTGTGCGGCACCTGTTACTATTGCAACCCTGTCTTTTAGCCTCACGACCTTCTCCTTCAAAATAGGTTCTAAATTTCACCGGTATGGAAATTTCAGGTACCACGTTACCAATGAGTTGCAGCGATATATAGTGGTGTAATCAGGTATATTCCCATAGGGGTTTATCAAGAGAAGGAAAGCGATAGAGGCCATGGTTGATCAAGTAAACGAGTTAGCGGGCAAGGTAGCTATTGTCTCAGGGAGCGCCCGTAATATCGGCCGGGCTACGGCTATTGAGCTTGCAAAGGCAGGGGCGTCGCTGGTGGTTAATGCCCGTGAGTCCAAAGAATTGTGTGATGAGCTTGTCGCGGAGATCGAAGGCGCCGGAGGAAAAGCGATCACCTGTCTTGCAGACATAAGTGATGCTGATGCTGTTCGGGCGATGGTTGATGCGACAGTTGAAGCGTTTGGCGGCGTTGATATCCTCGTCAATAACGCTGCAGTACGCTCCAATATACCTTTTCTCGATATTGATCAGGTTGAATGGGCGCGCATTGCGGCAACATGTCTTCAGGGAACACTGAACCTGTCGCGTGCCTGTATTCCGCTGATGATCGAGCGGGGTGGTGGCGCAATCGTGTCTTTAGCGGGGCTGTCTTCCTATAAAGGGTCGGCTGGCCGTTCACATGTCATGGCAACAAAAGATGGGCTTATGGGATTGACCCGGGGCCTTGCAATTGAGTTTGGTGAAAAGAATATTCGTGCAAATTCAGCTGTTGTTGGCCGGTTTGATACAGAGCGTAGCGCCAACGCGCCACAATCTGGATATACGACGGAGCCAGACATCCCGTTAGGACGAATGGGTGTTCCACAAGACATGGCAGACCTTATCCGCTTTCTTGTTGGACCTGGAGCTTCTTATATCAGTGGACAAACAATCCACGTGAACGGCGCTGCTTATTGTCCTCACTAAATAGGTTGAGAAAGATATGTTGTGTCATCATCAGATTTCTATCTGTAGGATCGCTAAACAGTATGAAATGTTGGACTGGGTCTAATGAGTGAAACAGTATTTGTAACTGGCGGGGCGGGGTATATCGGCAGCCATTGTTGTAAGTTATTGGCTGCAAATGGTTATCGGCCGGTTACCTACGATAATATGTCTAACGGTCGTCCGGATTTTGTTAGATATGGACCAATGGTTGAAGGCGATATTTTGGATGGCTTTCGGCTAGATGCAGCGTTGCAGGAATACCGACCGAAGACGGTAGTGCATTTTGCAGCGCTTATTGAAGTTGAGGAATCGACTCGTGAACCGACGCTTTACTACGATGTAAATGCCAGCGGTACGCTGGGCCTCATAGAGAAATGCAAAGAACACGGGGTCGAGCAGTTTATTTTTTCGTCGACTGCTGCCGTATATGGTGAGCCGCCAAGTAGTCCCGTGACGCTATCTACACCAACTGTACCCATTAATCCATATGGCTGGTCAAAGCTCATGAGTGAGCGCTTCCTTCACGATTGTGCTGCCGATGCTGGGATTGGCGTTACGATATTCCGTTATTTTAACGCCTGTGGTTCAGATCCTGATACAGAACTTGGCATGCGTTTTGAGGGAGCGTCGCATTTAATTCCTCGATTGATTACGGCTGCTGCCGAAGGAACCGGCTTCTCAATATTTGGAACTGATTACGATACGTCTGATGGAACCTGTGTCAGGGATTACATTCATGTCTGGGATGTCGCCAATGCCCATATAGCTGCATTGAATTCGCCGGTTGAGGTTGGATGTGTCCGTACATTCAATATTGGCGTTGGCCGTGGGTTTTCAGTCCGCGAAGTTCTGGAAAGCGTTGAAAGAATAATTGGATCAAAGATTGACCTTAAGTTTGCGGACCGGCGCGCTGGTGATGCGTCTGAGCTAATTGCCGGAGATATTGATGAGGCGGCATCTGAACTCGGCTGGAAAGCGAAATATACAAATATCGATGCTATTGTTAGACATGGATGGGATTGGTATCTCGCTGAACACTAGAGCTAGCTTGCTTCCAAAAAGCTTTGATAAGCGAGGGCGAGGCCTTTTTCTAAGCCGACTTCGGCTTGCCAGCCTAGTTGCGATATTTTCTGACAGTTGAGAAGTTTCCTTGGTGCTCCGTCCGGAAATTCAGGATTGAATTCTAATGATCCTTTAAATCCTATTGTGTTGGAAACGGATTTAGCCAGATCGCCGATTGAGATCTCCTCACCAGTACCAATATTGACGTGCTCGTCATCAGAGTAGTTTTTCATTAAGAAGACGAGCGCACTGGCACAATCGTCTACATAAATAAACTCGCGAAGTGGTTTTCCAGTTCCCCAGATTTCAACGTTGCTCCGACCTTGTTCCTTAGCTTCGTGAAATTTTCGAATGAGTGCGGGAACAACGTGGCTTGATTCAAGGTCAAAATTGTCTCCAGGCCCATACAGGTTGTTTGGCATCGCCGAGATGAAATCGCAGCCATATTGCCGTCGATAAGCCTGGCACATCTTGATGCCGGCAATTTTCGCTATTGCATACCATTCATTAGTGGGTTCGAGTGGTCCGGTAAGGAGAGCGTTTTCTGACATGGGCTGCTTTGCTTCGCGGGGATAGATACATGCAGAGCCCAGAAACATCAGTTTCTCTACATTATTGAGTTTCGCTGAGTGAATGATATTGGTTTCTATAACAAGATTCTCATACAGAAACTCGGCTGGGCGAGTATCGTTGGCATAAATACCACCAACAGTGGCTGCTGCGAGAAAGATAGCGTTGGGTTTTTCCTTAGTCATCCAGTTTAACACAGCATCTTGATTTCTTAGATCAAGCGTTTCTTTCCCAATAGAGAGGATGTCACATTCTTCTTTTTCGAGCTGGCGACAAATTGCTGATCCGACCATACCGCGGTGGCCGGCAACCCAAACTCGTTTGCCGCTGAGTGAATAAGACAACTTCTCATTCACCGTTACGTTTTCCTTCTGATGCGATCAATTCCATATCAGACTGGACCATCTCAGATACAAGTTCTTCGAATCCCGTCCTGTGCTGCCAATTGAGCCTCTCACGGGCCTTAGAGGGGTCTCCACACAATATGTCTACTTCAGTTGGACGGTAATAGCGCTGATCAATCTCAACCAAAGTTTCGTCGGTATCTTTATCGACACCGATTTCATTGATGCCGCTGCCGCGCCATTCGATATTTCTTCCAACGGCAGAAAACGCAAATTCTGTAAACTCTCGGACGGTGTGGCTTTCTCCCGTCGCGAGGACGTAATCGTCGGGTTCATCCTGTTGCAACATCCGCCACATTCCTTCGACATAATCGCGGGCATGGCCCCAATCCCGTTTTGCATCAAGGTTACCCAAAAACAATTTTTTCTGAAGGTTGTGCTGGATTGCGGCAACGGCCCGGGTAATTTTACGTGTTACAAAGGTTTCGCCGCGTGTCGGACCTTCATGATTAAAGAGAATGCCGTTTGAGGCATGCATGTTATATGCTTCGCGATAATTTACTGTGATCCAGTATGCATAGAGTTTTGCGGCCGCGTAAGGGCTCCTAGGGTGAAATGGAGTCGTCTCTGACTGGGGAACCTCTGCGGCTTTGCCATATAGCTCGGAGGTCGAAGCTTGATAGAAACGGGTCTGACTTTCCATGCCAAGAATACGAATAGCTTCGAGTAAACGTAGTGTTCCGATCGCGTCTGCATTCGCGGTATATTCGGCAGTTTCAAAACTAACCTGGACGTGGCTTTGGGCGGCAAGATTATAGATTTCTGTCGGACGGGTTTCCTGAACGATACGGATGAGGTTAGTTGCATCGGTCATATCGCCATAATGCATAAAAAACCGAGTGTCTGTTTCGTGTGGATCAAGATAGAGGTGGTCAATACGGGCGGTGTTAAATGAGGAAGAGCGCCGTTTAACCCCGTGCACGGTATAGCCTTTGCTTAAAAGCAATTCGGCTAGAAATGCACCATCTTGGCCGGTTATACCTGTGATGAGAGCGGTAGGAGTGTTCATGTGTAAAATGCTCTTTTCCGGTTCATGGAAATTATTGGACCTTAAAAACTTTTGTTATGGTTTAAGTTAGAAAGTCTTTCTAAGCCTGTTTTATGTCATGCGCGTTTATTGACTACTTCTATTAAACCGAAAAGGTAATTATTTGGAAAATATCAACAATAATATTCCGACCACAACTCCCATCGATGTCCAGGCCCATGGGTAGATTGAGCCGAATGGGAGAGGGGCCAGTACAACGAGGGCAATAAGGGACCAGAGAGGGCAATAAGGGACCAGAATATCATTGGGAGTACGGGTGCGTTCTCTATAAATTATTTAAAATAACCAATATCATAGAGTCTATTTCCCGAAGCGTGAGGCAAAAAGCACAAATCAATAGAATGTTATTTGTAGATTAGCGCTCATCGGCTTTGAATGTATAGATGACCCGTTTCGCTATCTTGATTTTGCTGATCTCGGCGGCCGCAAATGCTGCGGGCGTGTTGTTACAGGGCACACCAAAAGTAGTTCTTGGTGACGTCCTGGATGTGGATGGGAAGCGGGTACGATTAATCGGAATCGATGCACCGGAGCGACGCCAAAAATGTCGAGCCGCTTCGGGCCGGGAATCCGATTGCGGCCATATTGCCGTAACTGCCTTGATGGATCTTACGGCAGGTGTGGCGGTTCGTTGCGAACTGACTGACCAAATTGTCGACGATCTTCCTGTCGCCATCTGCAAAGCAGGCGGGTACGATTTGTCGGAGGGAATGGTTCATGCAGGATGGGCGTTGGCTAGCCCTGGAAACCAGACAATCTATTCAAAGATTTAAAAAACGGCGCGTAAGGGAAACCACGGTATGTGGCAGGGTGAATTTGATCAACCGTGGGATTGGCGAAGAGGAATCCGGAAGAAGCTCAAATCGCAGCCGGCTGCCACTCAATGATTTCCTGAAGTAAGTCCTTTAAGACAATTTGAAGTTTTTGCGCGCGATCAGGGAGGTAGCGATAAGGCGGATTTTCCTCCATGTAGTTCCGCCAGGTTAGTTCCAGCTGGATAGCGTGTACGTCGGCTTCAGGAGCGCCGTTAGCGCGAGTTATATGCCCGCCGGTAAAGCGGTCATCTAACACAACGCTATAGTTGGATTGTTGCAGGACTTCCATGGCAAGAACCGTTAGTTCGGGAGTTGCACTGGTCCCATTTGCAGTGCCAAGATTCAGGTCAGGTATTTGACCATCATAAAATCGGTCGACGTGGGACCGGATCGAATGCCCATCAAACAGCACGGCATGCCCGTGGTGGGCTTTTATTTTTGAGAGCTCGCGTTCCAGCGTCTCGTGATAGGGCTGCCAATAGTGTGAAATTCGGTCAGCTATTTCTGTTTTTGATGGCTGATAGTTGTCCCGATAAATGGATGAATGGTTAAATGTGGTCAGTGGGACCAGTTCGGTGTTGTTAGCGCCGGAATACAAGGGCGCTCCCGCTGGATTGCGGTTGAGGTCAATCACATATCTGGAATGGGTTGCGCTGATAACGCTGGCGCCAATTGACGAGGCGAAATCGTATAACATCCCGACATGCCAGTCGGTATCAGGCGTTTCCAATGCCGTCGGCGTCATTCTATCTGCTATGGCGTCGGGGATATGAATACCGCCATGGGGAAGGCTTACCAAGAGAGGCGTAGTGCCGCGTTTGTAATCGAATATTTTGGGCATCAGGAGGAAACTTTACAGAGAGAGAGCTTGTATGTCTTTATCTCTTGCTCTTCTGTATTGGGAAATCAGTGTTACTATAAGCCTTAAAAATGACTCCGGATTCTCTCTTCATAATGTTTATCGCCCTTGCAGCGGGCTCGCTCGTAAAGGGGATTTCCGGGTTGGGCCTGCCTTTGGTCGCAATTCCTGTTATGGCTGGTTTTATGGAGGTTGATCGCGCCGTTGCGATTATGGTCATTCCAGGCGTATTGATAAATTGTTATTTGCTGTGGACCTATCGCAAACATGCTCTCAATTTTGCATCTTTGCCATTGATGGTATGCGTTGGCGTAGTGGGGATCGTCATTGGTGCATGGATTCTTTCCCGAACACCTGAGGTCTACCTTTTGTCGTTTATGGCGCTGTGGCTTGGCGGTTACTTGCTCAGTATGCTCTTTAAAAAGGGCATCGATATTCCTGAGGGGATTATGAAACACACGCCAGCTATTGTCGTTGGCTTCGCTGGTATCGTGCAGGGTGCAATCGGCACAGCAGGACCTGTACTGGCCCCTTATGTACATTCTCTAAATCTCAAGCATCCGCAATTTCTGTTCGTCGTATCTGTCCTCTTCCAAATCTTCGCAATCGCGCAACTCTTCGCATTCACATGGTTTGGACTGCTTGATCTTGACCGGGCCTATCAGAGTTTGTTGGCCTGTATTCCTATAGCAATTTTTCTGCCTTTGGCTGTTTGGTTGTCAAAATTTGTGAGCCACAAAGCCTTCAACATAATCGTAATCGTCCTTTTGATTGTGATTGAAGCCCGACTCTTGTGGCGGCTTCTGGGCTGAAGTAATTGGAATATGAGTAAGATTTAAAGTAGTGGGGAGACCTTGAGTCCCCCACAGTGCCTAAGTATACTCCGCTCGCAAGACGCTAATTTATGGCTGTTCTTCCTCGTCAGGATATTCTGCAGACTCCTCGTTAAATATTTGTCTGCGGTGGCTGACCGGACCGAATTCGGTTCTCGGGATGGGCAGGTACGTACTAAACAAAAGGGAGATCACCGTTGGCTGATAACGGTATTATAAACACCATTGGAGTAGACCTGCCAGATACCGAGATTTCGGTTAAGGACGTCTTTGGACTGGATACTGACATGACGGTGCCTGCTTTTAGTAAGCGCACCGAGTATGTGCCAGAGATCGATGAATCGTATTGTTTCGATTTTGACACGACGGTAGCGATTCTCGCTTCCTTCGCCCATAGCCGAAAATTGATGGTTCAGGGCTATCATGGCACAGGGAAGTCAACCCATATTGAGCAGGTTGCGGCACGTCTTAACTGGCCGCTGATCCGGGTTAATCTCGACAGTCATATCAGCCGTATTGATTTGATCGGCAAAGACGCGATTGTCCTCAAGGATGGGAAACAGATCACGGAGTTTCGTGAAGGAATTCTGCCCTGGGCAATCCAGCATCCGGTAGCACTGGTTTTTGACGAATATGATGCCGGTCGACCAGATGTGATGTTTGTTATTCAGCGTGTTCTGGAAGCCGATGGCAAAATGACACTGTTGGATCAGAACAAAGTCATCCACACGCATGGGGGGTTCCGTCTTTTTGCAACGGCGAACACTGTTGGTCTGGGTGATACAACCGGTTTGTATCATGGTACGCAGCAAATCAATCAGGCGCAGATGGATCGCTGGAATCTGGTCGCGACCCTGAATTACCTGCCACACGAAAAAGAAGTAGAAATCGTATTGGCGAAGGCACCGAGCTATAACAACAAAGAAGGCAAGGAAGCGGTTAGCTCGATGGTACGCGTTGCTGACCTTTCTCGGGCCGGATTTATGGCAGGCGACATATCGACGGTTATGTCACCACGGACTGTTATAACCTGGGCTGAGAACTCAGTTATTTTCGGTGATGTTGCGGTTGGGTATCGCATGACGTTTTTGAACAAGTGCGATGAGCTCGAAAGGGCGACTGTTGCTGAATATTATCAGCGCTGCTTTGGCGAGGAACTTCCTGAGTATAAGACGATTGCCAGTAGCGCTGCATAAGGGCCACAGGAATTGTCTCAAATTATGAACTGAGGCTGAGATGGCGTCGGACGAAAACAGCGTCGAAAACTTCCGTCAGGTTACGGCGGCAACGATGCGGGCGATCGCAGAGAATGACGAGATCCAATTGACCTTTGGGTCAGAGTCACGTCTCGTCGGGACGAATGCCCGTTTGCCGGCACCGCCTCGTGACATGAAGGAAGAAGACGTTGCTCACCTTCGTGGTGAGGCAGATGCTCTTGCTTTCCGAATGAAATATCACGATGCAGATGTCCATAAGAAGTTTGCGCCGGCGGCCACAGATGCCCGTGCTGTTTTTGAAGCTATGGAACAAGTTCGCGTTGAAGCCCTGGGTGCCAAAGAATTTAAGGGATGTAAACAAAATCTGAGTGCAGCCTTCAAAGAACGCTGTGAAGCAGCAAGCTATCATCGTGTAAGCGATCAGGAAGATATCTCTCTGGCGGAAGTTGTTAGCCTTTTGAGCCGCGAACAGCTTATGGGCGAGGAGCTTTCAGGCTCCGCCCAAAACGCTCTCGGTTACTGGCGTAACTGGCTGGAGTCCCGGATTGGGTCGGACTTTGATGAGCTGGAAAACTGCATCGACGATCAGGAAAAATTCGCTCAAACCATTGATAAAGTTCTCGTTCACCTCGACCTGCTTGACCTTGAGGATGAGTCCGACGGCGATGAGCAGGTAAGTGAAGAAACACCTGAAGAACAAGAGTCTGATGATTCTGAGGATGAGAGTGAATCCTCAGAAAGCGCCGAGAGTTCTGAAGGCGATGACGAAATGGATGACCAGGACCAGGAAGAAGGTCCTGAAGAGTCTGAAGACGACTCGATGTCTGGTGAGGAAGATGAAGACCTGCCTGATTCCGAACGACGACGGCAGCAGCAAGGCGGCGAAGGTTCGCAGGTTAAATACCGCGCCTATAGTTCGGAATTTGATGAAGAGATTGATGCTCTTGAATTATGCGAGGTCGAGGAACTTTCCAGACTCCGTCAGCATCTTGATCAGCAACTTTCACACCTACAGGGCATAATTGGTCGCTTGGCCAATAGATTGCAGCGCCGCTTAATGGCGAAGCAGTCTCGGTCATGGGAATTTGACCTTGATGAGGGTATTCTGGATGCCGCACGGTTAACGCGTGTTGTCATCGATCCAACACATGCCCTTTCATACAAGATGGAACACGAAACAGAATTCCGGGACACCGTCGTGTCGCTTCTTATCGATAATTCGGGTTCGATGCGGGGGCGTCCTATTGCTGTGGCCGCAATGAGCGCTGATATTCTCGCCCGCACCTTGGAGCGTTGTGGTGTTAAGGTCGAGATTCTTGGGTTTACAACGCGCGCCTGGAAAGGTGGGCAGGCTCGAGAGAAATGGCTTGCTGATGGCAAACCCGCCGGCCCTGGTCGCCTTAATGATCTCCGGCACATCATCTACAAAGCAGCAGACGCTCCATATCGTAGGGCCCGAAAAAGCCTGGGATTGATGCTTCGCGAGGGATTGCTGAAAGAAAACATCGATGGTGAAGCGCTGCTATGGGCCCATAGCAGAATTGTTGCTCGACCGGAACAACGCAAGATACTGATGGTTATTTCTGATGGCGCACCAGTTGATGACTCAACGCTGTCAGTCA
The DNA here is from genome assembly GCA_938048165.1 of uncultured Alphaproteobacteria bacterium. Taxonomy (GTDB): domain Bacteria; phylum Pseudomonadota; class Alphaproteobacteria; order MPNO01; family UBA2964; genus UBA2964. Next base: position 24,278 of record CALIBP010000133.1, read on the forward strand.
ACCCGGGGAATTATCTCGAGAACCATTTGCGTTCGGTTATCGAATGGATCGAAACCCGTTCGCCTGTCGATATTGTTGCGATTGGTATTGGCCATGATGTCACACGCTACTATCGGCGTGCTGTAACGCTGATGGATGCGGAACAGCTTGGCGGCACTATGATGGACAGCTTGGCTGAACTGTTCGACGACGATGAAAAGAGAAAGTCGTCCCGCGGTCGTAACAAGGCGGCCTAATTCTCTACTTTATTCAGATTTAGTTGATTTTGTGCCGTTTGATCTTACCGGGTTAAACAAAGACAGCATGGCGATCACCATCAGTAGAGCGGTAATCCAGAAAATCCATTGAACCTCTCCCTGGTCGATGATCCAGCCATAAAGCACCGGCACAATAACGCCACCTACCAGATGACCGGTCGACATAAAACCGAATACTTTTCCTGCGTTTCCCTCCGGTGTGACTGCCCTAACCATCATATCGCGGGCCGGGCGAACTATTCCGAGGAGCCAACCGATGATGGCGAAGCAACACAGAATGGCAATATGATGTAGCTCGTTGCTTGCCATATAAACCGTCACGATCGCGGATAGTCCGAACGCGAACGCGGCGATAAGATCGTGACGATCAGTCTTATCGGCTAGGATCCCACCGCATAAAACACCGACAACGCCGGCCGATGCAAAAGTGGTCAGCGCAGCACCTGCTGCGACCAGCGGCGTGCCATATAGTTTAACGAGCGACGTAACTGTAAAGGCATTTAAACCTATTGAAATCATCGCTGTAGTTAGAAAGAAAAGGTAGAGAATTAGGAAACGCGGTTGTGTTAGCAGCGCGATTCCTTCGATGATACCCAGACCTTTACGAGCGCTTTCATTCTTTTTCTTCCGACCGATATGATCATGGATAATGTTGCCCTGAAGGATCATCGCAAATCCGGTGATTGCCCCTAGTAGCGCGACAGACAGTACCGCGACTTTCCAATCCCAGAACTCGGCGATCAGAACAATGGCAATGGGGCCAGCCGCGGTTCCTGCGGTTCCTGATGCAGTATGGATACTGAAGGCTTTGCCGATACGTCGTTCATCGATAGAAGACATCAGAATGGAATAATCGGCAGGATGAAATACAGCGTGGCCAAGACCCGCGATCACTGCCAGTAACAGCAGCATTTCGTATGACGATGTCAGCGCCATCGCGCCGATGGCAAATGTCTTGATCAGAAGGCCGGTAATAAGAATTTTTTTGGCGCCGAGACGATCGACAAGGAAACCAATTGGTAGTTGGGCAATGGCACCAGAGGCGTTGATGAGCGTGATGACTAACCCTAACGCCGCAAAACTGACATTATAGTCAGTTTGCATGAGAATGAATAAAGGCGGTAATACGAGCTGCGAGTAATGGCTCATAAAATGACCGGTACAAATCAGGCTAAGAACCCGGGTGTCGTGACCTAAGGTAGAAGAAAGACTTGCCACGATTTAGTTACTCATCTCACAGGTTAAACAGGGTCATTAGTCCGGCGGCAAACATTCCCGCCAATATAGGCAGCATAAAGGATGATGATACTCTTAGCCCCACAAAATGCGCGCCAAGAAACGGGATTTCCCAGGCAAGTATCCGGTGTATGGCAAACACCTCCCAAGAAGTCAGGAAGGCCGTCAATTGCGGGATGCCAACGCCAAGCTTGATCATGGCAAGAGCCAAGGGAAAGGCAACAACCCCGCCAGCAGGAACCATAATTCCGGCGACTGAAGCGATCAGGATTCCTTTGAGTCCGGATTCCGTGCCTAGCCAGGTACTAATGATGTCGCCTGGTAAAAGTTCGGCGGCAAACCCAGCCATAAAAAGGGCGCAGAATACGCGCGGTGCCATGACAGCAAGATATCCTACGCCAATTCGTAATCCCTTTTGGGCGGAGCCGTCATGACGTCGATACCCGACAAGGAGGAGGCCGAGGGCCGCCATCCACATGGCGAGAGCGACGAGTGTTAACGAGCTCATTTTAACTCCGGCGGTGTAGGCACTTTAAGGCGCATCGGAATATAGAGCGCGATGGTTCCTGCGATAATGGGTAGAAGGACACTGGCCCCGACCCGGATCGCTGTAACATCCGGACCAAGGAGGGGAAGCTCCCACACGATAATGCGCTGCATGCCAATGATGGCCCAGGAGGATAGATAGGCAACGAGGGCACCCTTATTTGCTCCGGCGGCATAGAGAGCAATGACAATTGGAAAAGAGGTGAGGGGGCCGCCTGGCGTTATTGAACCGGCGACCGTCGCGATCAGAACACTCTTGATGCCGGCATTCTCACCGATGAGCCGTGAGATAACTTCCTTGGGCACAAGGATTTGCAGGAATGCGGCAATTAGGACAGCAGCGCCAACACGTGGCGCGATGAAGGCCATCAACCTCCAGGAATCATCGATAGCCCGGTTATAGGCCTCTGGTCCTTTGAAGTAGTAAACCGCAAAGCCAGCGCCTATTGCCAATGCGGCGAAGATGAATAGAGAAGGGCCAAAGGATCGATTGAGAAGCGATTTATCCTTTTCCTGCTTTATACTCTCGTCCGCCATGCTGGGTTTAACGTCTGGGCCGACTTATGGGTGGACGTCTTCTGTAAACCAGTCAGTTGGCAATTCATGTCCGAGACCCGCTTCTTTGGCTTTGCGGTAGGCAAGGCCAGCGGCAGCAGCAAATTGCAGACCGAGTCCCATATCATTGATGAAGACCGTCGACTCGTTGTCGCTTTCCCGACCGCTTACCTCTCCTACAATCATCTGAGGTAATTTGGGGCAAGAATCAAAATCAAACGTCGGATTAACGGCCCAACCTTTTCCCGAGCGTCTATCAGGTGGTGCCAAATTAGCGGCAGTAACAGTGTCAGGCTGCCGTTGACCAAAATGGAGACCAACACGGTCTGCGCGCCTTAACGCGGCTTCTTCTACCTCTGGCATTTTGATGGAGCTTACGTGAAGGCCAGGTTTTATCCATTTTTCGAAGAAAATGGCATCGATACTGTTAGAGGAACACATAACGATATCGACGTCGGAGACGACCGCTTCAACATTGGAAACTGGTGCGATCTCACAATTCAAAATGTCGCTCATTTCCTGGGCGAAGTTCACCCGGTTCTTTTCGTTGGGGCTAAAAACTTTGATCGATTTGATATCACGAACGGCACAGGCTGCCATCAATTGGGTGCCCGCCTGCCAACCGGAGCCAAGGATGCCAATCGTATCGGCGTTCTCGCGCGCCATGTATTTGATACCTAGGCCGTTTGTGGCACCGACGCGTGTTCTCTGAACGACGCCGTCCGGCATAATGGCCAGAGGTTCACCGGTATTGGTACTGAAAAGCAGAACCAGACCAACCCAACGGTTATTGGGGGCAGCGGGGACTTTGACCCGGCGCATTGACCCTTCGATTGTTGGCCAGGTAACGATGTCGGAGTTGAGCCGCACGGCACTGACCCCCTGGCTTGGAATGACACCATCCATTGTCTTGAAGCCATACACCGCGTCTTCGCGTTCGGTAGGGGTTAAACAATCTGAACGACGGCGTGTGACTGCAGTTCCTGCATGAAGACCGCGATAGGCGTCTTCCAGAATATTAAGGCAATCGGGCATCGTCAGGACTTGATCTACGTCGTCGTTAGATAGAATAAGGGTCATATCCTGTGTCTCCCTGTAAGGCTCTTGTGAGCTCGTTAATTTTGATCGGCAAAAGAAAACGCCGGGGACGTGTCTAGTCGGCCCCGGCGTTTCTGAACTTTATATTCTGCCGGTCAAGCCGACAGAGGTTGCGGTGTGTTAACCGCGCATTCCGTATTTTTCCAGCAACGCGATGGGATCTTCACCTTCGACATAGCCTTCATAAGGCTCGAGCTGCTCATACCAAGCGGCACCCATGGCCTTCAGAACCCGGTTATGGATGCTGATGATACGCGCGGGATTGTCCGGATTGGAATTGAAGTGCTTGTGAGCGACGTAGGGCGGGATGTAGACAAAATCGCCACGCTTCCACTCAAACTTCTTGGGCTCTTCTTCCCATTCCCATGTAAACTTGATGTCGACGGAGAAGTTCACATCCCAGTGCAGGTCATAGCCTTCACCTTCGGCGACAAAAAACACTTCTTCCGCGAGATGGCGATGTTTGCCAGAGGCCTGGCCGCCGGGAATAAACTGCATATAGATATCAACGCAGTTCTCAACCGTGTTCATTTTTTCATGGATCATGTGTTTGAGAATGCCATGCGGCGAATTCTCAAACGGCATTTCATCGGCCTTAACAACCTTGAGCTTATTTGAATAATAATCCTCAACATAAGCTGCGGTTTCAGCAAGATTTTCGCTGTAAAAATTACAGGTTTCGTTGCCTTTGATAATTGCTTCGCGCTCGTCCAACTTAACTTCTCCCTAGTCTTCGATTGTCTTTATTTGTTAACCCGCCTTAGTAATCCGTCGGCGGAGCATAATCTTCCTGGCCCGGCTGAATATCTGTCGGGGGCATCTTCACGTTCTTCTGGAATACCATGTGCATGAAGAGGAAAAGCGGCTTCGCTTTCATAACGAGAACCACATATTCTTCATCAGGGCTCGAATTGAAATGTTGATGTACGCATCCGTTTTCAACAATCATGACATCGCCGGCTTCTGAGTCGACACGTTCTCCATCATGCACGTCATAGCCTTCACCCCGGAGGATGTAGAAAACGGCACTATTCATGTGTCCATGACGTTGGCCATAGCCGCCTGGAGCGAATGATCCGAGATGTGTTTCAATTGACTGAGCTATATCCATGCGTTGTGGATTGACCATCGGCTTGTCAAAAAATTGAGGACCACCCGTCCACTTATAGTCATGGACGCTATAGACCCGTTGTTTTTCATACAGACCTTGCTGCATCTCTCCGTAAGTACCTTCCAAGGCACGTACAAAAGTCCGCTTTTTTACCCAGCGGTCCCAAACGACTTCGGGTTGATTGTGCCCGACGCCAACCTCGTCGGTAGTTGTTTCTTCCCTGCTACCATCGGCCATATTTATATCCCTTTTCTAAGAGGCTGGATTCTCAAGCGGATTCCAGTTCAATTTGTTGCGCTATATCTCTTAACGCCCCGTAAAACCTATGCTTTGAAGGTATATGACGGACGTATAGGAGTGTCAAGGATAGGCAGTGGATTCGTTAAACCTGTAGCCCCAATCCTGATAAGGCGGCTCAAAGACTTTTGGGACGCGCAGATGATTTGCGAATGACCAGCGACGGCGGAAATTTTACCCACCTTGGTGAGGTGTCCGGCTTATTTAGGCGTTCAAGCATCATTTTAGCAGCTTCAGCTCCCGTTTCGTATCGAGGTGTCCGAATTGTTGTTAAAGGTGGCTCAAGATGGGCAGCCAAAGGAATATCGTTATAACCCGTAATGGTAACATCCTCCGGACAACGGAGGCCGTGTTCTTTTAGGGCTTGATAGCAGCCAGTGGCGATCAAGTCGCTTCCAGTGACAATTGCTGTAAATTCTTTGCCTTTTGACAGGAGTTCCGTGCAGCATCTTTTGCCGTCTTCTTCATTGAAAGCGTCGGCGACTGAGAAGAGGTCTTGATCAACCTTGATCCCAAACTCATTCATTGCGTTGATCGTTCCAAAATGGCGGTCTCTGCCGGTTGTTAGGTCGAGAGGGCTGGCAATGTACGCAAATTTTTTGTGCCCTAAATTGACTAAATGCTCAAGAATGAGCCGTGTTCCGAGTGCATCATCGAACCCAACACAGGAAATTTCTGGATCGTCCCACGTCCTGTGAATGACCACCAATGGCAGCCTGTCTTCCTTACAGGCGACGATAACCGGCGTGTTGGGGGAGGAGGTTGTTAAGATCAACCCGTCTACACGCCTGTTTCGCATTAAATCGACGATTAATTTTTCGCGCTCCTGGTCGCCGTCAGAATTGGCCAGAAGGGGAACATATCCAGAAGCGACAAGTGTATCTTCGATGCCTCTGATGGTAGGTGGAAAAACGGGATTGGTCAGGTCGGTTACGACGACACCAACGGTCATAGATCGATTGGTACGTAATCCGTACGCAATTGGATTGGGCCGATACCCTAGTTCTTTAGCAACATTCTGGACGCGCTCGACCACTTCCGGAGAAACCATGTTTCTCGTTTCAGGATTAAGGACGCGAGAAACGGTTGAGGCGTGAACACCCACGCGCTTTGCGATATCACGTATTGTTACTCTGCCAGAAACCATGATCTACAACCTATTTTGGTGAGTGTGATTGAGCAATATGAACATTTAGTGTTCAAAATTGGGTTTTCGAAGGATCCATGCTATGAAGCCAGATGTGAATTGGCTTGATAAATTGGTGGGGGATGACGATGTTGCGTGCGGCTAAGCGAATAGTTGTTTTAGGTATTCTCTTTTTTCAACCCTTCGCGAGTGTAAATGCCGCCCCCGATAGCGCTGTTTGTGTTGTGAAGGATTTCCAGGCAGGTATACTTGACGTCCTGAAGAATATTGAAACTCTCGATATCCAGGGCCGTTATAACCTGGTAGCTCCATTAACAAAAAAAAATATGCATTTAACGCTGATGGCTGCAACAGCGTCGTCGCCTTACTGGCGCGATGGGAGCAGGAGCCAAAAAGCTGATCTAGTAAATGCCTTTCACCGTATCGGAGCTAGCTCAATCGCAACTTTATTCGATGAATATGATGGTGAAGTATTTAAAATTTGGCGTTCTCGGAAGACTTCGGGGCCAACGGTTCTTGTTGACACTAAAATTGGTAATCCCAATGATCCTGATCCCACTGAAGTTACATACGTAACGGCTAAAATTCAGGGGCGTTGGTGGATTATCGATGTAATTGTTGCTGGTGGGATCAGTGAAGTGAAAGTTCGCAAAAACGAATTTTCTGCTGTTTTGCAGAAGGGGGGGCTGGATGAGCTCATCAGCGTTCTGAATGCCAGAGCCGATAGATTGCTGTCTGGCAAAGAAAAGGCTGTGGTTGGGAGCAAATAATTGGGCGATGTCCCTTTTAAACTGGGCACATGCTTGCACCGAACACATCTGTAGGGTAAGTACCCCATGACCTATAAACCATGCTATAAAAACGGTATAACGGGTCGATAGAATTAGCGCAGTCGAGAACGGTATCTCGAATGCATAGGCAAATTAGAGGTAGGGATGAAACCGCCACCCTTTTCGTATCATGATCCCAGCAGTATTGGAGAGGTGATTACTCTCCTTGGTAGCCTGGAAAACCCCAAACTGCTCGCAGGTGGGCAGTCACTCATGCCGATGCTTAATATGCGGTATGTTATGCCAGACCATGTAATTGACCTTAATAAGGTTGATGGTTTGTCATACATTGAAGAGAGCGGTGGGACGATTTCCATTGG
>CALIBP010000134.1 GCA_938048165.1 uncultured Alphaproteobacteria bacterium
AAAGCGCCCATCATCACTGACCTCAACCACACGGGTGATCCCGTGGTACTCCCGCACAAAGCGGCTCCCGGGTTTGAAGGCAGGGCGCACCACATCTCGCTGCGCGGCACTCTTCAATCTTCGATCCAGCCGCTTGGTATAGCCGCCAACGGTATCCAGCTGATAGGTATGGCTAAGGATCTGCACCAGCAGGGGTTTGCTTAAGTGTTTTGGAGGAGGGCGACCCACAACCTCTCGCCACTCAGACATCAGCGCCTCGCGCGAGGCATCCGCCAAACCATCCAGATCAAGTCTCATTATCTACTCCACTCCATACAATCACTCGTACCGAGCAGAGCCCGACGCTATTCGGGCATACCTACACACAGCTATACAGAACGCAGGAAGTCCAGTGGAAAGAGCAGGGAGAAGGTCAGGAATGGCTGGATCATCGGGCTAGTGAGTCAGAAAGAATCATGCGGCAAATATGCTGCAATGACTGAAATGTGTATCTTGTTAATATCCCTCAAAGTAGCGGTGAAAACGCTCGGATGAACAATCGGCCAGATCGGCGACTTTAATTTCTATTTCAGATGAAGGAGGAACAGGCTGAACAATTCGGCCTGCGAAGAAATCTGTAGCTTTCTGTAAATGTTGCGGCGGTGGGATTTTACTGTTGGTAGCGAAATCCCCAGGTGGAGCGAGATCGAGTTGCTGCTGTGTCCGATCAGGATGAGCTGCGCAATTTCGTGTTCCCGTGCGGTCAGCACATCCTGTCCGAAGTCGTGAAACCGATCTTCCTGAGCTGAAATCGTGATATCGGCATCAAGGCTGCCCGGATTGACAGCGAATTGCCTGAGCAGCAAAGCGTTCAGGATTGGAAACAGCGTTTCCAGTGAAGATTTGCTTTCCTGGGTCTGCCGGCTTCCCAGGGGTGACAGGAAGCTAAAATCTAGCACAGTGTTATTTGGCAGGTTTACTAATACAATCACCTCGGCCATATTTTTGGGCCAGCCCGGCGTTCGATATCCAATAGGTTCGGTATCCTCGATATGCACGTCGACATCATGCTGATCTAGTATGGTCCGGCCGTCATTCTGGATGAAATCCGAAATCATGTAGACACCGGCCTGTTTGCCAGTCCTATACGCCCGGTAGGCCGGATTGATCACGTAGGTGTAGTTCACGTAGTTTTTTAACCCGCGTTCATAGGCTGGCGGATTGGGGCGGCTGGCCAGCACGGCGGGTGCCAATTTTTCACGATAGAGAAAGATGTGGAAATGGGCGTGACCAAACTGATTTTCCAGAATGTCAGCAAGATCGTTCGCAAAGCTGTCTCGGCCCACGAGCTTGATCAGGGAAACAACTATCTCAGCAGAGTATGTAGGAAATCTGGCGCCTGGTGTTTCACGTTTCATCGAATTGAGCGTCCCTTCAATTCCTGCGTCATTGAAAAACACATGGGTTGTCTGGGCAAACCGTGCTTGTACAACATCATCCTTTGGGACGATAGGCAAGAGATTTTTCGTAGTCCAGCTTTACTCCGTAGGATGATTTAACTTGTCCGCCATGGGGGTGATGACACCAATGAGTTTTCCGATCTCGACTGTGCGAAACCGGTTCCCATCGCTGTCGGTGAAGGATGCCGCACAAGGCCGAATCTATCTGGATAACCCAGCCGGTACGCAGGTTCCTGCGACCGTGGTCGAAGCGATAAGCCATTACCTGCTACACCATTCAAGCAATGCCGGCGGGGCCTTCCGCACCAGCGTTGCAACAGACTGCGTCTGGCTAAACGCACATGAGGATATGGCACGGTTCCTCGGTGCAAAATCTGCGGCAGAGATCGTTATTGGTCAAAGCATGACAAGCCTCACCTTTCACATTTCGCGCAGCATCTGCCATGATTTTCGGCCGGGGGATCAGATTGTGATTTCCCGGATGGAGCACGAAGGCAACGTCGGCCCGTGGCTGGAGATTGCCAAGGATAAGGGGCTGGAGATTTGCTGGGTCGATTTCAATCGCGATAGCTGGCAGGTCGAGGCAGATGATCTGGCGGCCGTGCTCAGCGACCGCACGCGCCTGGTGGCTCTGAACTACGCCAGCAATATGACCGGCTCTATCAACGATGTGAAAAACCTGACACGCATCGCCCACCAGGCCGGTGCGCTGGTCTTTGTCGATGCGGTGCAGCTAGCACCGCATCATATGGTCGATGTGCAGGCGTTGGGATGCGATTTTCTGGCATGTTCCTCTTACAAGTTTTTTGGGCCCCATCTAGGCATCGTTTGGGGCAAGGAGGCGCTTTTGACTTCGTTGTATCCCTACAAGGGCCGGTGCGTATCGGACGCAAGCCCCGACCGTTTCGAAATGGGAACGCCGCAATACGAATTGCTGGCCGGGCTGTCAGCCACGGTGACGTATTTTGCAGAGCTTGGTGCTCTTTGTGGTGGTGAAGGGAACATGCGCGCACTGATCAAGCAGGCATATGAGGCGCAACGCCGATATGAAGAGCCATTGACCAATCAGTTGATCGAAGGGCTTCAGGCCATACCGGGTGTCACGATCTATGGGATTACCAACCCTAACCGGATTGCGGAACGCGTGACCACTGTGTCCTTCCGTCACAAGACCCACGCCCCCAAAGTGATCGCACAATCGCTGGCTCGGTCGGGCATCCACGTCTGGCATGGTCATAACTATGCCTATGAACCTGCCCGCGCTCTGAACCTACCGATCGACGAAGGTGTCGTTCGGATCGGGCTGGCGCATTACAATACGCAATCCGAGGTGGAGCAAACGTTAGAACAAATCACGAAAACCATTAAAAAAGCCGGATGAGACCTGTGACCGTAATCCAAGCAGAAAGGAAGAGAGAAATATGAAAAGTTTAACAAAACTAATTTGCGCTGCCATGTTCGTAATTGGTGTACCGGCATCTGCCGAAACGCTGCGCGTTGGAATGGAATGTACCTATGCCCCGTTCAACTATCGCACGAGTAGCGGTGACCTGGTCGGCTATGACGTTGACGTCGCCAAGGGTGTCGCTGAAATCATCGGGGCTGATCTGGAATTCGTTTGCCAGCAATGGGACGGCATGATCCCGGCGCTTCTGGCTAACAAGTTTGACCTGATCGTTGCGTCCATGTCGATTACGGAAAGCCGTCTTGAAAAAATCGACTTTTCCAGCCCATACCGGGACTCAGTCGGTCGGCTAGTCGGCAAGTCAGGCCAGGATATGAACCTATTCGATCCGTCGGGCAATCCTATACCGGAAAACTTCTCTGGTTTGCGCATCGGTCTAGAACGGGCATCGACATATGAGTCATGGTTCAATGCCAAGCTGCCAAATGCCAACGTGGTCCTGTATGATGGATCCGAGCCGCTTTATCTTGACCTGGTCAATGGCCGTGTCGATGCGATTATGACCAACCCGATGAAGGCGCATTTGCGGTTTCTGGCCAAAGAAGAAGGCAGCGGGTTTGAATTCATAAGCCCCGCCATCAGCGAGGTTGAGTTCTTTGGGATCGGTGTCGGCATTGGCCTGCGCCAGGGCCAACCTGAACTGAAGGCGCGGCTGGACAGCGCAATCAAGAAGTTGATCAACACCGGCAAGCTAACGGAATATGCCCTAAAATACTTCCCATTCCCCATTCACAACGAAGAATGGGGTGATGGCTGAAGCGAACCATTTAGGTTGCGCATGTCTGCAATGCGCAACCTGCTCCTAATGCAATCCATACCAGCCGCAGGAGGCTAAATTGGAACTCTTGTCAGGTTGGTGGGATGATTTTTTCTGGGGTTCTGTCGTTGTAGCACAGGTGTTTCTTGCGTCGCTTGTGCTTATGGTTATATTCGGCCTGATCGGCGCGGCGGCCAAGTTGTCAGGCAATCGTATCGTGCAGAAAATCGCCAACGGTTACACGGTCGTGTTTCGTGGCACACCGGAAATTTTGGTAATTCTGCTTCTGTATTTTGGATCGGCGATCACGCTTACCTGGATTTCGCGACTGTTCAACCCAGATATCAAATTCGTCGATGTCCCGCCGTTCTGGGCTGGGACGGTCGCCATTGCGCTGATTGTTGGATCCTACGCTACTGAAACCTTCCGCGGCGCTTTCCTGGGGGTCCGGCCCGGCAGCATAGAGGCCGCAAAGGCGTTGGGGATGTCGGGACTGCAGGTGTTCTTCTACATCCGCATCCCTGAAATGTGGCGGCTAGCGCTGCCGCCGTTTGGCAATCACATGCTGTCGCTAATCAAGGATACAGCGCTGATTTCCATCATCGGGCTGAACGAAACGCTGTTCGTAGCCAAGCAGGCCATCGGAACCACTGGCAAACCATTTACTATGTATATAGTCGTCGGGCTGATCTATCTGGGATTTTCTACGGTGATCACCCTGACGGTCATGGCGCTTGAACGCTATGGTAACCACACTGTGAGGGCTCGGTGATGAGCTTTGATCTGTCTCTGATCGTCGAAACCGTTCCCAAGATGCTGGCGGGCGTCGGGCTGACCTTTCAATTGCTGGGCCTTTCGGCATTTCTGGGGCTGATCCTTGCCATCGTGCTTTTGCTGATGCGGATCAGTGGCAAATGGTATCTCGACTGGCCCGCACAGTTGTATATTTATGTGTTTCGCGGCACCCCAATCCTTGTGCAGATCTTTATCATCTACTACGGATTTCCGCAGCTCGAATTTATCCGTGAAAGTGTGTTATGGCCCATATTCCGCGATCCGTTCGGCTGCGCCGTGGTGGCACTTTCACTCAATACTGGGGCCTATGTATCGGAAATACTGCGTGGTGGAGTGCTGGGGGTCGACCGTGGCGTACTCGAAGCAGGTGAAGCGCTGGGATTGTCAACAACGCAGCGTTTCATCTATCTGACCACGCCCATTGCCACCCGGCTGGCTCTGCCTGCCTATGGCAATGACATAATAAGCCTGCTGAAATCCACGGCGCTAGCCAGCACCATCACCCTGATGGACATGACCGGTATCGCACGCACCATTGTGGCGCAGACCTACGCTCCCTATGAAATCTTTATCTCACTGGCTATCATCTACATGATCCTGACATTTTTCTTGCAGAAGTTCATCAGTCTGATCGAGGCCTACCTGGGACGCTATACCAAAAGAGAGAGCTGACATGATATCACCGCAACCGCTTATTCGAATGCAGAATGTCGGCAAGCATTTCGGTACTTTCCAGGCCTTGAAGGGCATCAATCTTGATGTCATCAAGGGTGAAAGGATCGTAGTGTGCGGGCCGTCTGGATCGGGCAAATCCACCATGATTCGCTGTATAAACCGACTTGAGAAACACGATGAGGGCCGGATCTTAATCGGTGACACCGAGCTCACCGACCAGATAAAGGATCTCAATGCCGTGCGCCGCGAGATCGGCATGGTCTTTCAGAGCTTCAACCTGTTTCCGCACATGACAATCCTGAACAATCTTATGCTGGCGCAGAAACTGGTACGCAAAACGCCCAAGGCCAAAGCGCGCGACATCGCCATGCGTTATCTGGAGCGCGTCAAGATTCCCGAACAAGCGGATAAATACCCCGTACAGCTGTCCGGTGGTCAGCAGCAGCGTGTCGCGATTGCGCGTGCGTTGTGCATGAAACCTGAGGTCATGCTATTTGACGAACCGACCTCTGCGCTGGATCCGGAAATGATCAACGAGGTGCTGGAGGTTATGGTCGATCTGGCGCGCGAGGGAATGACCATGATCTGCGTCACCCATGAAATGGGTTTCGCTCGGTCCGTCGCAGATCGCGTGATATTCATGGATGCCGGAGAGATCGTCGAGGAGGCTGACCCCGAGACCTTCTTCAAAACCCCGCAACACGAACGGACAAAGCTGTTCCTCAGCCAGATATTGTCACATTAAAGGGCTGCTGATATGATCTCCGACCTTCCGCCATACGGCGAATTCCTGACCTTCGCCGAACTCCTCGCCGATACCAGCCGCGCGATACTTCTGGAAGCCAGCGCACGCGCGCCCGACATCGAGATTAAGGCCGATGCCTCGTATGTGACGGCGACCGACAAGGAGATCGAAATGGCCCTGCGCGATATGATCCAGTCTCGGTATGCTGGTCACGGTATCCTGGGCGAGGAATTCGAAAACACCAACATAGATGCCGAATTTGTCTGGGTGCTGGATCCGATTGACGGCACCGCCCCCTTTATCGCCGGGATCCCGGTTTTTGGGTCTCTGATCGGGCTGGCCTGGAACGGCGCTCCCTATCTCGGGGTGATCGAGCAACCGATGACACAGGATCGTTGGGTTGGTGTTGCCGGAACCATGGCCCAGTTCAATGGCCAGCCGGTCCGAACACGGCCGTGCGCCTCTATTGAAACGGCACTTGTGACATGCAGCAATTCGGATTTCATGACTGGCTCTGAGCGAGAGAAATTGGATCAGGTCCGCCGCCGCGCGCAATATGTACAATATGGCGGGTCATGTTATGCCTATGGTGTTTTGGCCTCGGGACGGACCGATCTGGCGCTTGATGGGGGACTTGACGCCTTCGATATCTATGCGCCCGCGGCCGTGATCACCGGCGCGGGCGGGTTCGTCTGCGACTGGGACGGCAATCCTTTGTCCTTCGATATGAAAGGCAGTGTTTTGGCCGCCGGAGACAAAGCCAGGCTCGACGAAGTCCTTTCAATCGTGAAGCCCTGATTTGTAGCCATCGGGGCAGGGCGATCTCACGATGGCCCGTAGCAACTTTAACCTACAGTCCAATCAGAGAGGGGCAGAATGAAAATTGAACCTTTTGGCGTTGAAATCTGGATGAACCAGTTTGAAAACCAGTGCGAATACAACCTCGCGGAAACTTGCGTAGCCTCCCTGACCGTCGCGGAGTTACTGGAGATGTCAGTCAAGAACACCGATGTGCTCGAAGATCTCATGCCGATGAAACTGACCTACGGGTTCATTGAGGGATCGGACCGGTTGCGGGATGCGATTTCCACGCTCTACGACAACCAGACCCGTGACAATATAGTGGTGACCCACGGGGCCGTTGGGGCCAATGCGCTGGTTCATGAAACAATCGTGGAACCGGGCGATCATGTCATCTCGGTCCGACCCACGTATCAGCAGCATTATTCGATACCCGAAAGCTATGGCGCGACAGTCGATATCCTGCAATTGCGCCCCGAAAATGGGTTCATCCCAGATCTCGACGAATTCGCCGGCATGGTCCGACCCGAAACCAAATTGATTGCCATCAACAATCCCAACAATCCGACCGGTGCGTTGATGGATGCAGGATTCCTCGAACGGTTCATTGCGATTGCACGGAACAGTCAGGCCTATATCCTGTGTGACGAAGTGTATCGCGGGACTGCACAGAATGGAGATGGGTTCTCGCCTGCGATGGCCGATCTTTATGAGCGCGGGATCAGCGTGGCCAGTATGTCCAAGACGTTTTCATTAGCCGGGTTGCGCCTGGGTTGGATTGTGGCCGCGCCAGAGGTCCTAGAAGCTGTGTCGATCCACCGCGATTACAATACCATCAGCGTGGGCATGCTCAACGACTATTTCGCGGCCCTCGCCTTGGAAAGTAAAGACCGCATCCTGGCGCGCAGTCACCGGATTACGCGAGGCAATCTGCAGATTCTCGATGCTTGGGTACAGCGCGAAGCCGCGATTTCCTATATTAAACCTAAGGCCGGAACCACCGCACTTTTGAAATATGATTTCGACATGCCCTCAAGGGATTTCTGCATTGAACTGCTGCAAGCAACAGGTGTGATGTTCACGCCCGGATCTGTTATGCACATGGAGGGCTGGCTGCGCATCGGCTATGCGAACAGCCCGGATATCCTGAAAGTGGGTCTCGAGAAAGTTAGCGGGTTTCTTCAACACTTGCATGCAAAAGGCATACCGCCCGCTCGGGCGGTTCGGGGGGGTGTCATATGACTAATCGTATGGCACTATCCGCAGCGAGTTCCGTTCGGGCTCAATGCATAACTAGTGTCCTCATCTACAGGACACCAGCCTCGCTCGCGCGGGTTTTGGAGATAAGGCGGACTGTGACCAGGGTTCTGTCAGAGTAATTCGCCTTGCCTGACAGCGCTGTAGAAATTAGCTATGTAGCTATGCCTAATCCAGTATCCTTCCGCTATTTAAAACGAGATCATCCAACTTGCAGTTACGCTTCATGTAAGGTTTCCGCACGCTATTGATGACTAAGCTCGCGGGACTGCGAGCACCCCTAGGTTTTGAAATTTGTGACGGCCTCAGCCAGGACCTTCATGCCTGAAACGAGATCATCTTCTTGCGTATCTTCTGAAAAGTTGTGGCTAACTCCATTAATCGAGGGAACAAAGAGCATCGCCGTTGGCATGATACTGGAAATATTTGCGGCATCATGCAGAGCGCCCGATGACATTCTTCGC
>CALIBP010000135.1 GCA_938048165.1 uncultured Alphaproteobacteria bacterium
GTCAATCGAAGTGGCCCAACGTCTCGGTGCCCCGGAAAAGCTGGAACGCGCTGAATCCGCCGATATGGGCTTGCGGGTATTTATCGGGAAGCAGCAAGCTATTGTGTCTTCGACCGACCATTCCAACGACGCCTTGCGGGACATGGCCGAACGCGCCGTCGCAATGGCAAAAGTTGCGCCCGAAGATCCCTGGTGCGGGATCGCTGACCCGGATCAAATTGCAAAGACTATTGCCGAGATGGACAGTTGTGATCCGGTCGAACCGGACACTCAGACACTGATCGAATGGGCGACTGAAGCGGAAGAGACCGCCCGTGCAGTCCCCGGCGTTACCAACTCTGAAGGTGCCGAAGCGGGTTACAGCAGAGCCCGTATTGCTATGGCGGCTACAAACGGCTTCGCACGGGATTACGCCGTTACCAGCCACAGCTTTTCAGTCTCGGTCCTAGCCGGTGAAGGCACTACGATGGAACGGGATTACGATTTTACGACCGCCGTCTATGCCGAAGACCTGCAAGCACCGTCAAAGGTTGGTAGAAGCGCTGGTGAACGGGCAGTCGCGCGGCTCAATCCACAAAAGAAGAAAACATCGCAAGTACCCGTGGTTTATGACTGGCGAGCGTCATCGAGCCTCCTGCGTCATTTAACGGGAGCCATCAACGGTGCGGGCATTGCCCGTGGCACCTCTTTCCTCAAGGAAATGATGGGTGAACAGGTCTTTGGCGATAATATTACCATTCATGATGACCCGCATCGAAAGCGGGGGCTGAGTTCCAAACCGTTCGATGGCGAAGGCATTGCAACGACACCGAAAAAAATCATTGAAAATGGCAAGCTGACAACCTGGCTTCTCGACCTCGCCTCTTCACGTCAGCTCGGCCTGTCGACAACCGGTAACGCAGCCCGCGGCACCAGCGGTCCGCCGAGTCCATCATCAACCAATGTGTATCTGGAAGCGGGTGAACTCTCGGTGGCAGAACTCATTGCTGACATCAAGGAAGGTTTTCTGGTCAACGAATTAATCGGCATGGGCGTCAATGGAGTCACCGGCGATTACAGTCGGGGCGCCAGCGGTTTCTGGATCGAAAATGGCGAGATTACCTATCCGGTCAGCGAGATGACGATTGCTGGAAATCTCAAGGACATGTTTGCGGCTTTAATCCCGGCAAATGATCTTGAATTCCGTTACGGTACCGACGCGCCAACTGTCAGGATCGATGGGATGACTGTCGCCGGTCTCTAATTCTTTGTGGTGTGTGAAGCGCATTTGGCTTTGCACGCATTTAATTGGCGGGATTCAGGGCACATGCTATGATTCCGCGCCCTAAATCGCGAGCGCATGAACAGTCCTGATACCCAGATCGTGGCGACAGAGAATAATCCAGCCACAACACAGTCACTCGTCGCGCGGCTTGTGCGCGAATATGTGCGCCCACATCGCGGACGGTTGAGTCTTGCCGTTCTCTGTATGGCGGTCGTCGCCGGGACCACGGCCGCTAACGCCTATCTGATGAAACCTGTCTTTGATGACGTGTTTATTCTCAAGGACGAAAAGATGTTGCTCATCATCCCGATTGCGATATTGCTTATCGCCGTCATCAAGGGGGCCGCGACCTATGGTCAGGCGGTTTTGATGAGCTATATCGGCCAAAAAATTGTCGCAACAATTCAGGACAGGATGTTTTCCCACCTCATGTGGGCAGACATTTCTTTCTTCCAGAAAACCGCCACCGGCAAGTTGATCTCGCGGTTTAACAATGATGCCAATATGCTGCGGGCTGCCGTTTCCAATGTTCTCGTCGGCATTGCGAAAGACACCCTGACACTTATCTTTCTTGTGGGATTGCTGTTCTATCACGACTGGGCACTGGCCCTGATTGCGTTCGTCGTCTTTCCCACTGCTGTATACCCCATCGTCAGGATCGGTCAGCGCATGCGGAAAGTATCCGACAATACGCAGGTCCAGATGGGCGAGCTCACAACCATTCTCGACGAAACATTCCGGGGCGCACGCCATGTACGCGCCTACGGTATGGAAAAATATGAAATCGACCGTGCCAGCCGGATTATCGAAACAATTTTTCAGCTCGTTCAAAAAGCGGCTCGGGTACGATCCGCAACCCACCCGATTATGGAATCGCTCGGCGGCGTCGCCATCGCCGTCATCATTTTTTACGGCGGTAGTCAGGTCGTTGCTGGAGCAACAACCCCTGGCACGTTCGCATCATTTATTTCTGCCCTATTGATGGCCTATCCGGCGATGAAGAACCTCGCCAATCTCAATGCAAACCTTCAGGAAGGGCTCGCGGCAGCGCAACGCATTTTCACCCTTATTGATGTCGAACCCTCAATCCAGGACCAGCCAGACGCTAAACAGCTGGGAACCGCCCGGGGTGAAGTTAAATTTGAGAATGTCCAGTTCGGTTACGAGAAGGATCGCGCCGCCCTGTCTGGTGTCAATCTGGACATCAAAGCAGGTAGTACCGTCGCTCTCGTCGGTCCTTCCGGCGCTGGCAAATCGACTGTCTTGAACCTCATTCCCAGATTTTACGACTGCGACAAAGGCCAGGTTCTAGTCGATGGCCAGAACCTACGTGATGTCACGGTTGCCTCACTGCGGGCCAACATTGCGCTGGTATCACAAGACATCACCCTGTTTGACGATACGGTTCGCTGCAACATCGCTTATGGAAAGCTTGATGCTTCGGATGATGAGATCATTGCTGCCGCAACCGCCGCTGAAGCACACGAATTCATAACCGGCCTGACATCCGGCTATAAGACCCATGTTGGGGGACGTGGCTTAAAACTTTCTGGCGGTCAGCGTCAGCGGATCGCGATCGCTCGAGCGATGTTAAAAAATGCACCGATCCTGCTGCTCGATGAAGCTACTTCCGCCCTGGATACCGAAACCGAACGCCAGGTCCAGTCTGCTCTCGAGAAACTCACGGAGGGGCGGACGACAATCGTGATTGCGCACCGACTCTCAACCGTTATGGCAGCCGACACAATTTATGTAATGGATAGCGGGGAGATCGTTGAACAGGGAACCCACGCGGAACTTCTCGCCAAGGGTGGTGCCTATGCCCGCCTCTACGCCGTGCAGTTTGCCGAACAGGCCGAAGAGGCCACACCGGCGGAGGTCACTGCCTAAGCAATGGCCCTGTTCAAAAATATGTTGCGACGACCTGGCCCGCGCGCTACCGCGTGCTGGCTGGCGGCCAACTATATTCGTTTTGTTAAATCCACAGGGCGATGGCGCTTTGAGGGAACCGAAATTCCGCAAAGGCTTATTGATGAGGGCAAACCCTTTCTCGTCGCCTTTTGGCATGGTCGATTATTGATGATGTCACTGGCCTGGCCCTACGCCGCACCGTTCAAAATGGTGATTTCGCATCATCCCGACGGCGAATTGATTGCCCGTACAATCCGCATTCTCGGATTTGATTCTATCGGCGGCTCCTCCTCTCGTGGTGGTGTTGGCGCCGTCCGCGCGATGTTACGCGCCCTCCGGTCAGGAGAATATGTCGGGGTCACGCCCGACGGCCCGCGAGGGCCCAGGATGCAGGCAGCACAAGGGGTTATCTTTGCGGCGCGTCATGCTGGCGTTCCGATATTACCGCTAAGCTACGCCGCCAAGGGTTGTAAAATACTCTCGAGCTGGGACCGTTTCCTGATCCCCTTGCCATTTTGTCGTGGCCGGATGAAATGGGGCCAGCCTATCGAAGTCTCTGCTGATGCGGATGAACAAGAGATCGCCCATATTACGACGGCGCTCGAAAACGAATTGAACCAGATCACACATCAGCTCGACACGGAATTGGGATTGCCGCTTATTGAGCCGGCAACGACATCCGCAGGAACGCCGTCATGATCCTGCCGCTATACCGACGCCTATCCTACGCCGCTGCCCCGATCCTGCGGCGCTTTCTTGAGCGACGCAAACAGCGCGGTAAAGAGGACCCCATTCGAATAGGCGAACGGTTCGGCAACCCCAGCAAGAAGCGTCCGGATGGCTCGGTAATCTGGTTCCACGCCGCCAGTGTTGGTGAGGCCATTTCTATCCTCTCTTTGATCATTAGGCTTGATCACGACTATCCAACTCACGCCATTCTGGTAACCACCGGCACCGTAACGTCAGCGGAAATCATGGCAGAAAGATTGCCACAGAGGGTCATCCATCAATTCATCCCCGTCGATCAGCCAAAGTGGATTCAACGGTTTCTTGATCACTGGAAACCGGATATCGCCTTATGGGTTGAATCAGAGTTCTGGCCAAACCTGCTATTAGCCATTCATAAGCGTGATATTCCCTTAATATTGATCAATGCCCGGGTATCGCCGGACTCGTTTCGTGGCTGGCAACGCGTGCCACGAACCATCGCGCGCCTGCTCAGCTGTTTTTCTCTGTGTCTTGCGCAGAGCACCCAAGATGCGGAGAAGCTAACTAAACTAGGGGCAAAAAAAGTTCACACACCCGGCAACCTCAAATTTGCTGCTGATCCATTGCCCGTCGATGACAAGGCCCTTTCGGCGCTATGGAACGATATCAGTACCCGACCCGTCTGGATCGCCGCCTGTACCCACGCGGTAGAAGAAACTGCCGTGGCCAATGCACACCGGACAATTGCAGAAAAGCAGCCTGATATTCTGACAATCATTATTCCGCGCCACCCGGCCCGAGCCGCCGAGATCGCCAGGGAAATTCTTGCTATGGGTCTCACCGTGGCCTTGAGAAGCAAAGAAGAACCGGTGCGTCCGGAGACCGCGATCTATATCGCCGATACTGTCGGTGAACTTGGGTTGTTCTACCGACTGGCCCCCATCGCCTTTATCGGGGGCACTTTGGTACCGCATGGCGGGCAGAATATGCTGGAAGCAGCCAAGCTCGAATG
>CALIBP010000136.1 GCA_938048165.1 uncultured Alphaproteobacteria bacterium
TGAGCTTGGCATTGACTGTGTCGATGATGGCGAATTTTCTAAACGCGGCTTTGCGGTTTATGCCCATGAACGTCTGGGTGGCTTGACGCCGACAGGCGGAAAGCGTCCGTCACCCTGGGCCGATTCACGTGAATCCCGCGAATTCCCGGAATTTTACGGCCCGATAACCAAGGATTCTGGCGGGGCTCCAAATCCGAGTAATGCGCAAATGGCCTGTACAGAAAAGCTCACCTACAAAGGCAATGCGCTGCTCGAACGCGATCTCGACAATCTTACGAAAGCTGTGAAGGCGAATAATGTTGCGGAGGCCTTCGTGCCTGCAATTTCACCCTGTGATATCGCAGGTAATGTTCTCAATGATCATTATGAAGATGACGAAGCCTTCCTGTTTGCCATCGCGGAGGCCATGAATGTCGAATACAAGGCGATCACCGACGCCGGCTTTTTGCTGCAAATCGATGATCCGCGCTTGATCAATTACTACGTCAAGAATCCTGATAAATCGGTCGATGAATGCCGCGCCTGGGCTGAGAAGCAGGTTGAAGGCATCAACCATGCCCTAAAGGGTATCCCGTCGGACCGGGTGCGTTACCACACCTGTTACGGTATCAATATGGGGCCGCGTGTCCATGATATGGAGATGAAAGACTTCATCGATATCATCCTCAAGATTAATGCCGATGCGGTATCATTCGAGGCGGCGAACCCACGTCATGAACATGAGTGGAAGTTGTGGGAAGATATCGATCTTGCAGAAGGTAAGACTGTGATTCCTGGCGTTATCACACATTCATCCTTGCTGGTTGAACATCCCGAACTGGTTGCCGAACGTCTGTTGCGCTACGCCTCTGTTGTTGGCAAAGAAAACGTGATGGCTGGTGGCGATTGTGGCTTCGGGACACAGGCGATGGCCGAACCCGAAGTACACCCAACAATCGTGTGGGCTAAGTTCGCGGCAATGGTTGAAGGTGCGAAGATCGCCAGCAAAGAGCTGTGGGGTTAGATCTGAATTTGTGACCCAGCCGACCTGCTTCCCCTCCCGGAGGTGCTTCTATTTTTTAAGCGCTTCGATATAGCCAGGTAGCGCAAAACTCGCGACATGTGCGGCGGCTGTATAATATTTTGTCTTGAGGTCGAGCGGTGCCAGGCGCCGCTCGATTTCGTTTAGCGGAGTCTGTCGCGGTTCGCTGCTGTGACACCCCCAGCCGAATGTCATGAACCCGGCGGCATAGGTCGGCACTTGGGTGATATAGAGTGACGGGTCGGCAAATTGTTTTGTCATGCGCTGGAATGTTGCGCGCGCTTCTTCTTCCTGCATAAAAGCGACGCCACTTTGGGTGACCAGAATGCCGCGTTCCGTCAGGCAACGTGCACAATCGCTATAAAAATCATCGGTGAACAGGACTTCGCCTGGGCCGATTGGGTCTGTTGAATCGACGATAATCACATCGAACGTCTCGTCGGTTTCTTTAACAAACTTGATGCCATCCATAAACCTAACATCGGCGCGTTCGTTGTTAAACGCCCCGTCACTGAGGCTTGGCATGTGGTCGCGGCAAATCTGGACGACGGTTTCATCCAGTTCGATCATCGTCGTCCGCGTGGTGGGATGCCTTAGCGTTTCACGCAGGATGCCGCCATCACCGCCGCCAATAATCAAAACCTTTTCGGCTGCGCCATGAGCAATCATTGGCACATGGACCATCATCTCGTGATAACAAAACTCGTCAAATTCCGTTGTTTGCACGACGCCGTCGAGGGTTAACACCCGGCCAAATTGGGAATTGCGGAAGATAGTAGCGTCTTGAAAGGCGGTACGGCCTTCAAAGAGAATTTCATCGATGGCCAGTGACTGACGAAAATGCGGATGAAGTGTTTCCGAAAACCAGCCGCCGCTCACGCGATTTTACCGCGTTTCTGCAATTCGGTATCCATACGCTCCGGGTTGAAGTATTTTTGTAGAACCGGCAGGGCCAGCTCGGGCTCACAGGCACCGCACATAAAAATATCGAAGGCAGCGAACCCGCGTTCCGGCCAGGTGTGAACACTAATGTGGGATTCAGCGAGGACAGCCACGCCAGAGACGCCGCACCCCTCACCAAAATGATGCAAATGGATGTGTAAAAGTGTTGCGCCGCAGGCTTCTACTGCATTGCGCATCGCTTCTTCCATATATTCGATATCATCAAGCCGTTCAGCGCCCCACAAATCCGCCAGCACATGTGCGCCGGCGAAGAGCTCGCCATCGCGCTCTGTAAAGTAATCCTTGGGCGCATTGTCATTAACTGGCGTCTCCATAAGTGACACGAGTTCTTCTGTAACAGCGATATTTTCTGAGAGGGGCGAGGTTTGATCCATCCACGTACTTCCTTCGATGGGGGATTGTATAATATCAAAATAGCGGCGTTTTTTGATCCATTCCGACGCGGAATGCAAGAGGCAAATCAAAAAATATTAGGACCTTATTTGGACGTCTATCAGCTCAGCTAATAGGCTACCGGCGCCATACCGGAAATCGCATCGGCGCCACCGGTTGCAGCCCGTGCCAACGCGGCTGAATTCGGTAAAATAGTTTCGGCATAAAACAGCGCAGTTGTACGCTTGGCCCGGTAAAATTCAGTATTTCCGGTCTTTTTGGTGATGTTTTCTACGGCGATCAATGCCGCCCGAGCCATGTAGTAACCGCCGAGAACGGTGCCTGCTAATTCGAGGTATGGCGTGGCCGCAGCTTCAGCCCGGTCCGGGGCGTTTTGTAAGTCATCGAGAAGCTGATCGGTCGTGCGCGCGAATGCAGCCCGCGCCTCCGCAAAACTGCTGTGGATTGCTGCGATGGCGTCATCATTTGAGTTGGAAAGAGCGACTTCAAGCTGCTGCATTTCCTCAATCAAATTCTGCATTGCGGATCCATCATCCCCGCCCAGTTTGCGGCGCACCAGATCAAGTGCCTGGATGCCGTTCGTACCCTCATAGATTGGCGTGATCCGGGCATCGCGGAACAGTTGGGCGGCACCGGTTTCCTCTATATAGCCAGCACCGCCATGGATCTGGAGATTGGTCGATGTCACCTCAACGGCCCCATCAGTGCACCACGCTTTGACGATAGGGGTGAGCAGCGCCACCCGGGTGTTATGAAAGTCGCGAATGGTCTCGTCCGGGTGATGGGCGGCGAGGTCGACCGATAGGGCAGTGTCATAACAAAGTGCCCGCATTGCTTCGATTCGGGCCTTCATGGACAACAACATTCGCCTGACATCGGGGAAATTAATGATCGCTATTGGCGAACCGTCACTGTCACATCCTTGAATACGTTCTATAGCGTAGGTCTTTGCTTGCTGGTAGGCCCGTTCCGCAACGCCCAGCCCTTGATGGCCAATGGCCAGACGAGCCGAATTCATCATCGTAAACATGGCAGCCAGACCGCGATGCGGTTCACCTATCAGCCACCCTAAAGCGCCGCCATTGGTGCCGAATTCCATGACACAGGTCGGGCTGGCGTGGATGCCGAGTTTTTTCTCGAGTGCGATGCAGGCAACGTCATTGTGCGGTCCGGAATTACCGCTCGCATCGGGAATAAACTTCGGCACCACGAAGAGTGAAATCCCTTGTGAACCTGTTGGGGCGCCTGGCAAACGTGCAAGCACCAGATAGATGATATTATCTGTCAGGTCGTGATCGCCCCAGCTGATGAAAATTTTCTGACCTTTCAGTCGGTATGCCTCACCGTCCGGTGTAGCGGCGCAGATCAGCGCACCGATGTCGGAACCAGCCTGCGGTTCGGTCATCGCCATGGCCCCGGTCCATTCGCCGCTGAGAAGATGGGGCAGGTATAGGTTTCTTTGAGTATCTGTCCCGTGTTGGTTCAGAAGCGCTGTCGCACTGTCGGTTAGAGTGTTGCATAGCGCAAAGGACAGGTTCGCTGCATTCCAGACATCAAACAAAGCCGTGTTGATTAATCGTGGCAGGCCTTGTCCGCCATAATCGGGATCACCGGAACTCGCGCACCAACCCGCCTCGCTATAGGCCTTGTAGGCTTCGGTAAACCCGGTGGCTGTCCGTACGTCACCATTCTCGAGTACAGCCCCGTCGCGATCACCGACCTGATTGAGTGGCGCTAATGTTTCGGAGGCGAAGCGACCGGCCTGATCAAGAATGGCTGAAACGTCTTCGATAGTGACAGGCGTCAGACCAGGGAGTTCGCTAACCGCCTCAAGACCGATCAGCTCTTCGAGAACAAATCGAATTTCGTCATGAGGCAGGCGGTATTCCGACATGGGTCGGCCTAAAGCACTTTGCCGGGATTCATGATCTGTTTGGGATCGATGGCGGCTTTGATGCTGCGCATGACATCCAGCGCGATGGGTGATTTGTAGTGGATCAACTCTTCGCGTTTGAGTCGGCCAATACCGTGTTCAGCGCTAATACTACCGCGTAAATCCGTTGCGATGTCGTGGACAATTCGATTGAGCTCATCCTTTCTTTTTAGAAAGCTTTCTCCATCGACATTGTCAGGCTGGTTGAGGTTGTAATGGGCATTGCCGTCACCGATATGGCCAAAGGCACATATCTGAACGCCCTCGACAGCCTTGGCGACCTCGACATTCGCCCGTTCAAGAAATTCCGGCATGGCAGAGACCGGCACCGAGATATCATGTTTGACGCCGGTACCCTCGATTGCCTGCGCTTCCGGGATGGTTTCGCGTAATTTCCAGATATCGGCGGATTGCTGACGGCTTTCGGCAATGGTGGCGTCGAGAACTTCTCCCCGTTCCATGGCGTCGCCCAGAATAGCTTCCAGCGTTTCACGCAAACCGCCTTCTTCATGGCCCGATGTAAGTTCGATCAGCAAATATTCTCCATAGGGCTGCGACAGCGGATCGCGTGCGCCGGGGATATTTTTAAAGACCAGGTCGAGGCCCTTGCGGGCCATCCACTCGAAGGCGGTGACACGATCATCGCTGGCGGCGCGGGCGCGGGCCAGAATTTCGATGGCGGCCTTCACATCGCGGACGGCGGCAAAGCCGGTTTGGACATCCCGCGGTTTTGGAAACAGCTTGAGGACACAGGCCGTGATAATACCAAGCGTCCCTTCGGAACCGATAAAAAGCTGCTTTAAATCATAGCCCGTATTGTCTTTCCGTAAGGCCGAAAGCCCATCCCAGATTTGGCCGTCGGGCAACACCACTTCCAGACCAACAACCAGTTCACGGGCATTGCCGTAGCGCAGGACGCCCGTCCCACCGGCGTTGGTTGCCAGATTGCCGCCAATCCGTGCCGTGCCTTCGGCGCCAAGGCTCAGTGGAAACAGCCGGTCATTATCGTCTGCCGCTTTTTGGATGTCGGTCAGGATGACTCCAGCTTCAGCAGTCAGGGTGTAGTTGAGCGGATCAACATCCCGTACCTTATTCATGCGCGTGAGGCTCAGGAGAATCTGATCGCCTGCTTCGCTCGGCGTTGCGCCACCACACAATCCGGTGTTGCCGCCTTGCGGTACGATCGGTGTGCCCGTCTCAGCGCATAGCGCGACAACTTT
>CALIBP010000137.1 GCA_938048165.1 uncultured Alphaproteobacteria bacterium
CGCTTATTGATGTCGAGCCGGATTTCAGCATCGGTTGCGACCTGACCAAGCCGGCGATCTTCCACCGCCGCGCAGCCTTGTGCCAGCAAGCCGAGGACCAGGAAGGCCGTCGCGATCTTCGTCGCACGAAGGCGCGGTTGAAACTGTTTCATTAAATTACCGCCCATAAAGAGCCTCCAATGTTTCGCCATATTTTCCGCGAATGACATGCCGCCTGATTTTTAGCGTCGGTGTCATCATCTCATTATCAATCGTGAAGGCTTCCGCCGTTAAGGTAAAGCGCCGCACCCTCTCAATCACAGAAAGGTCACTATTCACCCGGTCAACTGCTTCACTGATCACTGACTTGAAGTTGGGATGTTCCATCACCGCGTCAAGCTCTGCGCTGTTGAGATCCTGTTCGTTTGCCCAGCTCGCCGCGAAATCCGCATCGGGGACGATCAGGGCAACGAGGTTGGGTCGCTTGTCGCCATAGACCATCGCCTGACCGATTTCGGGCTGGGCGGTCAGCATGCCTTCGATGCGTTGCGGCGCGATATTGTCGCCGCCAGAATTGACGATGATGTCCTTTTTACGATCCGTGATCCGCAAATGGCCGTCGGGATCGAACTCACCGATATCGCCAGTATGAAGCCAGCCATCCTTGATCGCCTCTGCGGTAGCGTCGGGATTGTTCCAGTAGCCCTGCATGACCAGTTCGCCACGCACGATGATCTCACCGTCATCGGCAATCTTGCATTCGACATCTTCCATAATCTGACCAACGGTTTCGATCCGGTTATGTGAGGGCGGGTTGCAGCTGATCACCGGTGCGCTTTCGGTCTGGCCATAACCCTGCAGCAGGCGCATGCCGAGGGCCGTAAAGAAGATGCCGATGTCATAGTTGAGCGGTGCACCGCCAGAGACCAGTGCCTTGAGACGCCCGCCAAACCGTTGCTGGACTTTTGATCGAACCAGCTTTGTCAGGACGGCGTTTTGCAGCCCGTCGATTGGTCCAAGACGTCCGCCGTTTTCATATTGTTTGCGGCCTAGCGCGACGGTTTTCTCAAACAGCTTCTCCGACAGTCCACCGGCCTGTTGGACGCCACGACGAATGCGGTCATGCATCACCTCGTAAAGCCGTGGCACCGCGGTCATCAGCGTTGGGTTCACCTCGGCCATGTTCTGCGCCAGCTTGTCGATGCCTTCTGCGTAATAGATCTGCGCGCCGAGCATGATGGGAAAGAACTGTCCCGCTGTATGTTCATAGGAATGGGACAGCGGTAGAAAAGACAGGAACACCTCATCATCCAGCCCCATCTCTGCCAGCATTTTGGTTGAGCCGGTGCAGTTGCTGAGGATAGCGCCATGACTGAGCATCACGCCTTTCGGCGTACCGCCGGTGCCCGAGGTATAGATCAGACAGGCGGTCTCATCGCGGGCAATGCCGGGAACTGCCTTCTCCAGTGTTTCGGTGGGATTGTTTTGGACATCAGCGATGACGCTATCCCATAGATGTGTCGGAATGGCTGATGCCTTGTCGTCGCTGACAGCTTCCATGGTGATGGCGAATTTGACGCAGCCCGCCTGTTGCGCGGCGGGCAGAACTTTCTCGGCCAGGGCCGCGGTTGAGATGATCACCGCACTGGCACCGGAATCTTCCAGCACATGGCGATGATCGGCAACGCCATTGGTAATATAGGCAGGCACCGAAATGCCACCGGCTGCCATGATTGCGAGATCGGCAATTGGCCATTCCGGGCGGCTTTCCGATACCAGCCCGACCCGGTCACCGGGTTGAATGCCAAGCCTTGTAAGGGCTTCCGTTAAGGCGCCAATCTGGATTGCGGCGTCCGCCCAGCTCACTGACTGCCAAGCACCATCCTGTTTGCGCCACAGAAACGGCGCATCGCCTTTTCGCATCGCCTGGTCGAAAAACAGAGATACGAGGTTTTGTACTTGTTGTGTCATCCCGATAACAACCTGATTTTGTCCGTCCGCTTCAGCATATAATAAATCAGATACGATTCGAACCGGGTAGTCTCCTGCTAATTCAAGGTCGGTGTCGCGGTGACGGCGAGGTCGTCCTGGTAGTCTGTCGCCCACATCGAGACCGTGTCGCCATAGGGCGCCCCAAGGATTTTGTAGGGGCCGAGATCAAATACCGGTTTTCTGACTGGTAACTGAAAGCCGTTAGAGGACGGTCAGGAGCCTCGGCGGTATCAATCAGGAGGAACGAAACAAAATTGTAAGAATTTCCGGCAATATTAGGTATCTGAGAGGATCGATAGCAAACGCGAGTTTCCATTCAAATCTTCGATTGTATCGAACTCGTAAGCGTCCCAACCGGCCTCTTTTGCAGCGCTGACAACATCGGGGGTGTCGTCAAAATAAAGCGGACTTTCTTCCGGTCCTATATCCAGTACAGTGTTTATTTTGGAGAAAAAAGAAGCGGAATCTTTCGCGATACCGAGACGGGCGCTAAAAAAATATCCCGAAAAAGTTCCTTAAATGCGAGATCGTGCCACAGATAATTGGCC
>CALIBP010000138.1 GCA_938048165.1 uncultured Alphaproteobacteria bacterium
CGGGTTACGGCTGGGCTCAGCTTGCCGCGGCCAGTTCCTCTGGCGTGGTAGGGCATTAGCGTGGCGAATGATCTGCAATGAAGCGCGAACGACGCCTCTGGTGTTCCCCTTTTTGGCGGCAGCTTTCATTGCCTTGTTGGCTTTTGAAATAGCACGCATGGAAAGACGGCGTTGCTTGACAACTTTAGGCCCTTTCATCTTGTCCATGGCGGCCTTCATCTTGTCGTGCATCATTTTGCCGGCTTTCTCATGTCCAGCAGCCTGCGCAGTTGGTGTCGCTATGGTGAAGCCTGCGCCAAGAACGGCAATAGCCAGACCTGTGGCGAGCGTTGATTTAATCCATGTCTTCAAATTGGTTTATTCCTCCCGAATTTCATTAACTATATGTATGGGTGATACAAAATCTCACCCTGCAGACAGCTATGCGTCGAAAATAATTCCTCTTACAATGAAATTATTGTGACAAGAGATCGATTGCGGACCTAGCGGCTTTGTAAGTGGTTGTGAACGATTTCGCCCAGCGCAACCAGTTTCTGGCGGTCTACCTTGCCAATCAGCGCATAGGCGTATGGTTTCTCAATCCAATAAAATGCCGAAACGCCACGATCTTGAACAATTTGGAACTTGGTTTCCTTTTCGTCAGGGGCGCTCCTTACATAGAGCGTTAAACGCTGGCGATCCTTGGTTTGGAACATAAATTGTGCCGCAGGGCGGCCATAATCGGAAACCAGGCGTCCACCAACGAGTTTATAGCCGGCTTCATTTAAATTGGGCGGGTTTAGGGTGCGGCCGACCCGCTTCGACAACCAGCGAACAAGATGTTTCTCTTCCGCCTTGGCCTCAACAGCGTGCCGCCGTTCCTTGGTGAAAAGGACATGGGCGCTCACGGCCTGGTCGACAAAACCCGCTTTTGCCACGATTTGTGACGGGGTAACCTGATCATGGGCAATCCAGCCGCCAGTGGCACCTGCCAGTAGCAGCACGACCGCCGCCGCTGCGCGCATCCAGTGATTATTGTTAGCGGGTACTCTCGGGGCCCGGGCCACAATATTCGAAAAGCGCTCTGGAACTGGCTCAGACAATATTTCGCTATTGAGAGTGGCCAATAGGTCTTTATCGCGGCGCATTAACTCAAGACGTACCGCATCCTCGGGGTTTTCGGCGAGTCAGGCCGTGACGACAGTCTGGCTTTCAGTGTCGAGTTCTCCGTCCAGAAACGCGTTCAGTTCAGCGTCGCCGATATTCTTCATGTCGCTCATGATTCGGACTCCTTATTAAAATCCTGATCATTGCCTTCCATAATTTCTCTCAACCGGTGACGCCCGCGTGCTAGGCGAGACATTACCGTTCCAACCGGCACTTCCAGCACAGCTGCCGTCTCGGCGTAGCTCAGACCTTCAACGCCAACCAATAAGACTACGGCCTTTTGATCAAGCGACAGCTTGTCCAGGGCGCGCTCCAGATCGCGAACAATGAGCCCATCGCCCTGTGACGCCGGGATCGCGCTACGATGGCTTTCCGCGGCGTCATCTCTGGTTCCCGCGGGCGGCGCCCGTCTCGCTTTGAGGACCGCGTTAATGTGCAGGTTGTGCATGATCGTAAACAGCCAGGCGCGCAAATTAGTCCCGGGCTGAAATAGATGGATACGAGATAATCCGCGTTCAAGACAGTCCTGAACCAGGTCGTCAGCGGCGACCGCATCCCGGAGGAGGCTCAGCGCGTACCGGCGCAGGCGGGTAACTTCCGCGACAATGTCTTCCTTGATAACAGTCAGCGTATCCGTCTCCTGCTGCGCTGCCGCCTTTGGGTCCGCGTATTTCCGTAATGCGGGTGATAGGGCTGGACCATCCATATTGCTCGATACCTTATTTGATCCGGTCTGCTCAACACAATTTTATTCTGGTTCGCGCAGCTCAAATCCGGCTGGCCTCATCTGTGATTTGGCGGATTCTTCTGGGTCGATTGTTGAGTCCCATTTGTCCGCTTCAAATCGTTGGCCGGTAATACCGTCTGAGGCACTAGACGCTAGCCATAGAATTGGTGGCCCCATTACCGCAGCGTCAGCGGGTTCTTTGCCGGAGTGATGAGTTCCTGACTCTCGCCATTCTGTCGGCATAATAGCCGTGTCAGCGGCGCGTCCTGGGATCAGCACATTGGAGGTGATACCGGAGCCGTCGAGGTCCTCAGCCCAGATACGGGTGGAGGCTTCCAGAGCGGTTTTCGATGGGCCGTAGGGAAAGAATCCGTTGCGCTGCATGGTTCCAATGCTCGTTGTGACATTGACGATCCTGCCCCAGCCCTGTTTGAGCATGTGGGGGACGGCGATGGCCGCCATATGAAACGGCCCCATCGTATTGGTATCAAATGTCGCCTGGACCTGGGCAATATCCGCTTCCCAGAATTTAGTCCGTTCGGTCATAAAGTTTTCGCTAAAGGGACGCATGCCGAGCCCGGCATTATTGACCACCATATCGACCTGGCCAAAACGGTCGAGCGTTGTATCGATGATGCCTTTGCATTCATCTGCGCTACGCAGATCTGCCGCCATGGCGTGAACATCGCCGCCACTATTGCCAATGACACCTGCAACATCGGCCTCAATGAGGGGGATGTCCTCCGCGATGTGGCTCGGCGCGACGACCTTGGCACCGGCGGCGGTGAGGGCAAGGGTCATTGCCCTGCCAAGACCACGACTACCACCTGTGACAACACAGACTTTGCCAGCGATGGATGGATCGGACATTAATTCTCTCCCTGTTATCTATAATTTATTTTATTGCTTAGGCGGCCTGTGCTGCTTTGGCTTTTTGAATCGTCTGCCATATCTTGTGCGGTGTCGCGGGCATGTTGATGTGCGAAACACCCAGCGGTTTGAGGGCATCGACAACGGCATTGATCGTCGCTGGCAAAGCCCCCGTTGGACCGGATTCACCGCCACCTTTCGCCCCAATCAGGTTCGACGCAGTGGGAACCGGGGCACTGATGATGTCCATGAAACACATGCCATCGGCCCTTGGCACACAGTAATCCATGAGGGATCCTGAAATGAGTTGGCCGTCATCGTCATAAACAATGTCTTCCATCAACGCTTGGCCGATACCTTGAATGATGCCGCCATGCATCTGCGCTTTCAGAAGTATCGGATTGACCACCGTGCCGACATCATCGACACAGACGAAATTCACGATCTCAGTGGTGCCGGTTTCTGGATCAATCTCTAGTTCACATATCTGAACACCGGTTGGCCAGTTCCAGTATTGTGGGGTAAAGGTGCCAATTTCATTTAGCCCAGGTTCTATCTCGGCGGGGAGCGCTGTTGCGCTGAACGCCGCCTTGGCAACCTCAACAATGGTCATTGTCCGGTCGGTCCCAGCGACGGTGAAGATACCTTCTTCAAATTCAAGGTCAGCTTCTGCGGCTTCCAGGACATGGGCCGCAATTGTAGTGGCCTTGGCGATAGTCTTTTCACAGGCTAGTGCGACGGCGGATCCGCCAATCGACATCGAACGAGAGTTAAAGGTCCCCCGCCCATAGGTGACCATATCCGTGTCTCCCTGGACATAGCGGATGGTTGATGGATCAATCCCGAGCCGGTCACAGACGATTTGCTTGAAGACCGTCTCATGTCCCTGACCGTGACTGATGGTTCCCATGATCAGAGTGACGGTACCAGACGGGTCGAACCGGATGCTGCTTGATTCCAGATTGGGGGATGAGGTTTTTTTGACGGTATTGGATATGCCGAGACCCCGGAGCATACCCCGTTCGGCGGCTTCGGCTCGTCGGGCTTCGAAATTTTCGTAATCGACGGCCTTCAGGGCTTTTTCCATATTGCCGGGGAAGTCACCGACATCGTAGGTAAATCCAAGTGCATTGGTCCAGGGCATTTGGTCCGGCGTAACGCTGTTTTTCTGTCGTATCTCGGCAGGATCCATCCCAAGTTCTCTTGCTGCCAAATCAACCAGGCGCTCGCCGACATAGGCAGCCTCTGGTGCACCCGCCCCGCGATAGGGGTTGGTTTCACAGTTATTTGTAAAAACGCCAGTCACCTCGACATGTACGGCGGGTGTCCTGTAAATGCCAGCAAGCGTGCCAAGATTATTGGTTGGCGGTCGTGGCCCCCGGATAGAAAGATAAGCCCCCATGCTGGCGACCGTCTTAACCTTGAGGCCAAGAAAGTGTCCTTCTTTGTTGAGAGCCAGGGCGATATCTGTGACGTTGTCGCGCGCATGCGTGTCAGACATAAAGCCTTCTGATCGGTCACAGC
The DNA here is from genome assembly GCA_938048165.1 of uncultured Alphaproteobacteria bacterium. Classification (GTDB taxonomy): domain Bacteria; phylum Pseudomonadota; class Alphaproteobacteria; order MPNO01; family UBA2964; genus UBA2964. Next base: position 4,268 of record CALIBP010000138.1, read on the forward strand.
GCCATTTTACCGGGCGACCGACTAGACGTGACGCCCAGAGAACAAGAGGCAACTCATTATAAGTGCCGCCGCGCATGCCAAAACTGCCGCCTACATCGCCGGGGATAACGCGAACATCGGTTTCTGGAATATTGAATATTTCTCGGGCCAGTTGATAGCGCAGCGGATGTGGATTCTGCAGACCGGTATAAAGTGTATAGCGGCTTTGCCGCTCGTCATAATCTCCGAGGCAACCGCGCGGCTCCATCGCAACGGCCGTAACCCGGTTAACCACCATTTTCTGCTGAACGATGTGATCCGCGCGGGCGAATGCGGCGTCAACCGCAGCGGCATCCCCTTTTTCTTCAAAGAAAGAGATGTTATCGGGACAATCAGGCCAGACGGCGGGGGCCCCTTCAGCGATGGCTCCCTCAACATCGGTTACGGAGGGCAAAGGGTCATAATCAACGTCGATCAACTCTGCGGCATCGCGCGCCTGGGCATAGGTTTCCGCGACAACAAACGCGACACAATCTCCAACCAACCTGACCCGGTCTTTAACCAGGGCTGGATGCTCAGGGTGATACATCGGCGAACCGTCTTTTTTATTCTTGTTCGCGTCTTCACAGGGTAGTCCGCCGTAATTCTCTTTTGCCCAGTCTTCGCCGGTCAGCACCCGTAAAACACCTGGCGCGGCTTCGGCGGCTTCGGTGTTGATGGATCGAATATCGGCCATCGCATAGGGGGAGCGCAAAACATAGGACCAGGCCTGGTTGCGCAAGTTTACGTCGTCGAGAAACTCACCGCCGCCGGTTAACAGCCTCGGATCTTCTTCTCGAGGTACAGATTGCCCAACTGCAAATTCGCCCATTTCTCTTATCCTTTAGACCGGTAACCAATATTGCGGGATCATATCGGAAGGGGATCATGGCAACAACGGCCTGACATAAATGATGGGCGGGTTTCAATAGTGTTCCCGTCACTGCAATATTATATGCTATGACCTCGTCGGCACCGGGCTAACCGTTTTTGAAAATCACACGACTAAATAATGAAACGTTATATTCGTTACTTTTCCCTCTTCGTATTTCTGGGCATTTGGTTGAGTGCAAGTGGATCTGCCGTAGCACAATCAGCTCAGCCTGCGGCGAGCGGTGGTATGTCCGCCATTCACGAAGCTGAGCTGAAATCACTTGTTCAAACGCTCAAAAATGATGAAGAACGGAAGAAATTAATCTCGCAACTCGAGGTCTTGCTAGATGCTAAATCAAAAGCGTCCCCCGAGAAGAAGGCCCAATTCAGTATTGGCACCCGCGCCATAGAATTCTTGTCGGGACGGTTGCAACAATTCAGCGGCGAGATCGTCGCTGGAACTCGCACCATTCTTGATTTGCCAAATGTGTATGACTGGATAATCGGGCAGGCGTCCGATCCTGGTCTCCGCGCCCGCTGGATCGAAATAGCCTGGAAGGTTTTACTCGCTATAGGGGCAGGTCTTGTACTGGAATTCATGGTTCGCTTGATATTAGCGCGTCCCCGGAATGTGCTCGAAGCAAAAGATATCGACGGTCTATGGGTTCAATTATCCACGCTTTCATTACGAACGGCGTTGGATTTTATCCCTATATTGGGATTTGTTGCAGGCAGCTATGCGGCACTTCTGGCGATCAAACCGGGTACAGTCACGCAGGATGTTATTGTCGCGCTGATTATTGCCAATGTAATTGTACGCCTTGTAATGGCTGGATCGCGGATGATACTAGCGCCGGTTGCTGGAAGTTTACGTCTGGTGCCACTCAAGGATGTTGATGCCAACTACCTGTTTATCTGGGTTAGGCGTGTCGCTGACGTTGCTGTCTATGGTTACGCATTGGTGCATGTGGCATTGCTTCTCGGCCTTCCGCAATCTGGAGGCGATATTTTACTGAAAATTATTGGTCTGTTCGTTGCACTGCTTTTGATCATATTCGTGTTGCAGAACCGAGTCGTTACGGGAGACTGGCTTCGGGGTATCAACGGGACCGCGGGTAGCCTGCTATTGCTTCGTGGTCGGTTGGCCGATATCTGGCACGTGCCGACAATCCTTTACATCATGGGAATGTATGCGGTCTGGGCGTTGTCAATTGCCGATGGATTCCGAATCCTGCTTCAGGCCACAGTTTTGACAATAGTGATCTTGATTGCTGCGCGAATTGCGTTTGCGATCATCACCAGTGCATCCAGGCGGGTCTTTGCCCTGAACCCAGACGTTATACTGCGTTATCCCGGTCTTGAGGCACGCGCAAACAGGTATCAGCCTATATTCGAGCGGTCAACGTCGGCTGTTCTTGGCATTGTGGCGATCTTTTCAGTTTTGGAGGCTTGGGGCGTTAATTCTTTTGAATGGCTCGGAACGCCATTTGGGCAACGAGCGACAGGTAGTCTGATCACTATCGCCCTGCTGCTGGTGATGACGGTGGTGATCTGGGAGCTGACCAGCGCTATGGTCGAGCGTTATCTCTCAAAAGGGGACGAAGCAGTTTCAGCGCGCGCGCGGACACTTTTACCGCTTCTTCGAACGACGATTTTAGTGATCTTGATTACTATTCTCGTGATGGTTTCATTGTCGGAACTTGGTGTAAATATTGGGCCATTGCTGGCTGGCGCCGGTGTCATCGGCCTGGCGATTGGGTTTGGCGCCCAGACACTGGTTAAAGACATTATCACCGGACTCTTCATTTTGGTGGAAGATCATATTTCGGTCGGTGATGTTGTTCAGGTCGGAACCCATGCTGGCGTGGTAGAGAAGCTGACGCTCAGAACAATCCAGCTCCGTGACATCGCTGGTACGGTGCATGTTGTCCCGTTTAGCGCCGTAACCACGCTTGAAAACATGACAAAGGATTTCTCGCGCTATGTATTCAATGTTGGGATCGCCTATCGTGAGGATACGGACCACGTCATTAGTGTGTTGCATGAGTTGGGTGAGGAATTAATCCAGGACGAGAATTTCAAGGACCTCATTCTGCAACCTCTTGAGGTACTTGGCGTTGATAGTTTTGGTGACAACGCGGTGGTGATCAAAGCGCGCATTACGACAAAGCCCATTAAACAATGGATGGTCGGACGTGAGTTTAATCGTCGTATGAAGAAGCGCTTCGACGTGCTTGGGATTGAGATACCCTTTCCGCATCGCACGATTTATTTTGGTGAGGATCAATCAGGGAAGGCCCCGCCAGCGCGAATTGCAACTGTTGATAATGAGGCGCATCTTTTGGAGCAGCAGAATAAGTTGGAGCAGCAGGGAAAAGTCTCGACGCGAAAACAAACGACCACGACGCCGACGCCGGAAACGGGCGGATCTGGTACGCCGGACGGCGACTAAATGGGTAATAGTAAAATGAGTATTACGCCCCCGCGCGACATTGGTGCCGTAAACTGGCTCGGTGTTCGGACGCACGTAACCAAAGAAATCCATCGCTTTTTCAAAGTTGGTCTCCAGACCTTGATGGCACCGGCGGTGACGACATTGCTGTTCCTCGCGATTTTTACACTCGCTTTGGGGCGCGCTGTTCAAGAGATTGGCGGCGTTCCCTTTGTCGAGTTTTTGGCACCGGGCCTGATCATCATGGCAATTATTCAAAATGCCTACGCCAATACCGTCAGCTCGGTCATGATCTCAAAAATCCAGGGCAATATCGTCGATATGCTCATGCCGCCCTTATCTCCGGGCGAGTTCATTACCGGCTTTGTGATGGGGGGCGTTGCGCGGGGCGTTCTCGTCGCGCTTTGTGTGGGGTTGTCGATATGGTTATTCGTGCCGCTGCAAATTCACAATATTTGGCTGATTTTATTTCATGCTTTTGCGGCCTCTTCGCTTTTATCAATGATCGGCCTCTTAACAGGTATCGTCGCGGAGAAATTTGATCATCAGGCGTCGATCAGCAATTTTATCATTACGCCGCTCTCGTTTTTATCAGGAACTTTTTACTCGATAGAGCGACTACCGGGATTTTGGCAGGATGTGGCAATGGCGAATCCGTTCTTTTATATGATTGATGGATTCCGGTATGGGTTTATTGGCCACGCAGATGCCTCTCTGACATTTGGTGTGTTGCTGCTACTTGGATTAAATATTGTGTTGTGGGCTGTTTGTTACCGCATGGTGGCGAGCGGTTATAAGTTAAAGAGTTAACCCCTCTTCCAGTCTTCGCAAAATTGCCGATGACTTATCGCAAACGTTGACATTCACAAGGCTGGAGCCTAATTCTCCCCGCTTTCGCAGCAATCGGAAGCTGCACGAAAACAGCGGGAGATGAACAGTGATATCTGAGGTAATGCCCAGCTATGGTCGGGCCGATCTCGCCTTTGAACGGGGCGAAGGTGCACATCTGTTTTCGACCGATGGAAAACGCTATCTCGACTTCGCCGCCGGCGTTGCCGTGAATGCTCTCGGTCACAATCATCCGCGACTGGTGAAAGCGCTGACTGATCAAGCTGGGAAGCTCTGGCATGTCTCCAATCTTTACCGGGTTCCCGAGCAGGAAGAGCTGGCGCGGAAGCTGGTTGCGGCAAGCTTTGCCGATAGCGCCTTTTTCTGCAATTCAGGTGCAGAAGCTGTAGAGGCCGGTATCAAGATTGTCCGTAAATATCAGGCCGCGATCGGGCACCCCGAACGGTATCGGATCATCTCTTTCGACAGCAGTTTTCATGGCAGAACCTTATCAACGATTGCGGCAGCGAATAACGCTGCGCATATCGCGGGATTTGGACCGATGCCGGATGGATTTGATCAGGTTCCCTTCGGCAATTTAAACGAACTGCGGAATGCGATTACGTCAGAAACGGCGGGAATTATTGTCGAGCCTATTCAGGGAGAAGGTGGTATTCGCCCTTCAAATGCAGAATTCCTGAAAGGGCTGCGGGAAGCCTGTGACGAGTTTGGACTGTTGTTGTTTTTTGATGAGGTTCAAACCGGGATCGGCCGGGCAGGAAAACTATTTGCCTACGAGAATTTTGGCGTCGAACCTGATGTCATGTCCCTCGCTAAAGGTCTGGGGGGCGGCTTTCCTGTTGGTGCCTGTCTGGCGTCGGAAAAAGCGGCTGTCGGGATTACCCCAGGGACCCATGGCAGCACGTTTGGTGGCAATCCATTAGCGATGGCTGTTGCGAATACCGTCATGGATGTCTTGCAGGAGGATGGGTTCCTGGCAGGCGTTCGTGAAATGGGTGAATTGCTTTTCGCCCGCATGGTGAAATTTTCCGGAGAGCACCCGGGTGCTTTTGAAGATGTTCGGGGTGCCGGCATGATGATTGGGCTTAAATGTATCCCGCCGAATGGTGACTTTGTGGCGGCCTGCCGTGAAGAAGGTTTGCTGACCGTTCCGGCCGGGGACAATGTCATGCGGCTGCTACCGCCACTTATTATTGATGAAACGCATATTGCGGAATGTGTCGAGATGATGGAACGGGCGTGGAAGAGGCTTTCGTCATGACAACGATCAAACATTTTCTTGATCTCGATATCATTGAGACAGCTGACCTGCGTCAAATGATCGATCTTGGTCTTGGTTTCAAGAAGGGCACGGGTGAAAAAACACCGCTGGCCGGTAAGACGCTGGCCATGATTTTTGAGAAACCGTCGACCAGAACCCGGGTGTCCTTCGAAGTCGGTATGAAACAGCTCGGTGGCCAAACGATTGTGTTGAATCATGACGATATGCAGATCGGGCGCGGTGAAACCATCGCCGATACGGCGCGGGTTTTGAGCCGTTACGTGGACGCCATCATGATGCGGACAAATGATCCGGACAAAATGGAAGAGCTCGCCCAGCACGCAACGGTGCCAATTATCAATGCGCTTACAGATCGTTCGCACCCCTGCCAGCTTATGGCCGATGTCATGACGTTTGAAGAACACCGTGGCGCTATTGAAGGTTGCAAAGTCGTCTGGATCGGCGACGGGAATAATATGGCGGTGACCTGGTTGCATGCCGCGACCAAATTCGATTTTGAACTATGCCTTTCCTGTCCTGCGGAATTATCGATTCCACGCGACGAGATCGAGAAGGCCCTTGCGGCGGGGACCAAGGTGGTTGAAACGCTCGATCCAACCGAAGCTGTTGCTGGGGCCGATTGTGTCGTTACGGATACCTGGGTGTCTATGGGTTATCAGCCCGGCGAGCGCCGCCACCGTTTGTTGGAACCGTATCGGGTTGATGAGGCGCTCATGGCGAAAGCCGACACAAATGCGATCTTTATGCATTGTCTGCCGGCCCATCGCGGTGAAGAGGTAACGTCTGCCGTGCTCGAAGGATCGCAGTCTGTCGTATGGGACGAAGCCGAAAACAGGTTGCATGCCCAGAAGGGCATTCTTGTCTGGTGCCTCGGGTGATCACGATGACGACTGCAGACGACACGCTGCAACCGTTTCAACTTGAGAACCATGCCGCGCAGGGTCGTCTCGTGCGTCTTGGTGATGCAATGCATCAAGTGTTGGCGGCCCATGACTACCCCCCCGAAGTTGCAACGCTATTAGGCGAAGCGCAGGTCATTGCCGCCTTGATGTCCGGTACTCTTAAGTTTGACGGCGTCCTTTCCATCCAGGTGAAGGGAGAGGGGCCTGTCAGTATGTTGCTGGTGGATGTGACAACGGGTGGCGATATGCGCGGTTATGCGCGGTTCGATCCAGAAAAGCTTATGGCTGTATCGGACAAAGAGGCTGGTGGACCGCAGCAAGAGGTCCCGCGATTGCTCGGTAGTGGATATTTCGCGTTGACGGTCGATCAAGGGGAGGACACCCAGCCCTATCAAGGCATCGTGCCGCTTGAAGGAGCGACCCTCGCTGAGTGTGCCCATGGCTATCTTCGGCAATCGGCGCAGCTTGATGCAGCTCTTAAAGTCTCCGTATCTCAGGTTGATGGTGCCGAGGGGTCTGCCTGGCGTGGTGGTGGCATCATGGTACAAAAATCCGCATTTTCCGGGTTCCAGAGTATTGATGGAGAGGCGACCGACGCAGATTTTGACGATGCCTGGCGGCGCGCCGTGATTTTCTTGGGAAGCTCAACCAATGAAGAATTATTGGATGCTTCTTTGCATCCCCACGATTTGCTGTTCCGTTTGTTTTCCGAAGACGGTGTTCGGGTTTTTGATCCATCGTCCTTTGCCATGAAATGTCGGTGCTCGGCGGATAGAGTGCAGAATGTCCTGGTTTCTTTTCCGCGTGACGAGATAGAGTCGATGAAAATCGGCAATGAAGTCGTTGCCACCTGTGAATTCTGTAATGTTGATTACCGGTTTGACGCCGACCAGATCGAAACCATTTTTAGGGAGTCCGTTTCGGGCTAGCTTCGCGCAACTTGGCTCAACAGACAGGGTGACGAGATGAAGTCTTTGAAACAATGGTGTCTAGCAGTTGGGTTGTGTGGCCTTCTGACGGCCTGTGAAACGACGGTACCGACCAAGCAGTTTCCTGATCTTCGTTACACGCATTTGCCTGCTATTTCTTTGGCCGTTTCGCGGGTGGAAGTCGTTGAACAATATCAATCATCAACTGTAAAACCGCATGTTGAGGCGGAGTTTCCCGTTCTGCCAGTTCGGGCGGCCAGCCGATGGGTCAGGGATCGCTTGTCGGCCGTCGGTGGCAGGGATTTTGTTCGGGCCACGGTGACGAAGGCGAGTGTTGTTGAGGTGCCGCTTAAACGCAGTAGTGGCGTTCGTGGTGCCTTCACCAAGGATCAGTCCGAACGATATGACGCGACCCTCGCCGTGAAGATTGAAATTTTTGATTCCGGCGGCAAGCAGCGCGGCATTGTTTCTTCGGAGGCAACGCGATCGCAGACTGTCTCAGAAGACATCTCTTTGGCAGATCGTGAACAGGTCTGGTTTCGTATGACCGAAGCGATGATGAATGATTTGAACGGCTCGCTGGAAAAACAGCTTCGCGAACATTTTAAACGCTGGCTGCGCTAGCGCCGCCAAAAGGACGGTAAAAAAAGAACGAGCACGGTGAAGAGCTCCAGCCGACCTAAAATCATGCCCGCCGATAATACCCATTTGGCTGCATCCGGAAGCGGCGCGAAAGTACCCGATGGGCCAATGATTGGTCCCATGGCGGGGCCGACATTGCAGATTGCCGTTGCGGCGCCTGTGATCGCGGTCATGTAATCCAGCCCAAGCGCCCCCAGTGCCAGCGCTATGGCCGCGAACGTTCCCATAAACAGAAAAAAGAAATTCATGACTGACTGAACGACGTCATCCGCGATGGGCCGATGATTATAGTGCGGTACAAACACGCCATGGGGCTGCAGAAGTCGCAGAAACTGTGAGTGGACTGTTGAGAACAGGACCTGGAAGCGGAAAATTTTAATGCCACAGGCCGTTGAGCCGGCGCAGCCACCAATAAACATCAGGATAAACAATATAACGATTGGGAAGGCACCCCAGCTTTGATAGTCGGCAGAGGTGTACCCCGTTCCGGTCATGATCGACACGGTATTAAAAGCGCCGGTAACAGCTGCCTGGTTGAACTGCATTCCCTGCGCGCTATAGAGCCAAAAAATAACCGCACCGGAGGCGATGACAACAATGGCAAGAAAGCAACGGACCTGGGGGTCTTTTGCGAGAGCGAAAGATCCTTCGCGTAGCATGCGAAGATATAGCAAAAACGGCATAGCCCCCACGATCATGCCGATAGTGATAAAGATTTCGATGGCGGCACTATTAAAGCTGCCGACGGATTGATCTGAGGATGAGTAGCCACCGGTCGCGATCGTTGTCATGGCATGGATTACCGCGGGAAAACGGTCCATATCGAGGAGCCAGAGCCCAAAGGACCAAATGGCAGTAAGCCCGATATAGACGACGGTAATCCAGGCCGCGATCTGTCCGGCGCGGGGCAGTGCCTTTTCCTGGGTTTCAAACGCTTCTACCTTGAAGAGCTGCATGCCACCAACCCGCAACATTGGCAGGACGGCGATCGCCATGACGATGATGCCGATGCCTCCCAACCACTGGAGCAGTGCCCGCCACAACAAAATACCCTTAGGCGCGTTATCGAGATCGGTCATTACTGTGGAGCCGGTGGTGGTGATGCCGGACATTGCTTCGAAAAACGCGTCGGTGTAGCTGAGTTTCACCTCTGAAAAGACGAAAGGGAGTGCCGCAAACATGGTAATCGCCAGCCAACTCGCTGCGGTTAGAATGAAGGCCTGCCGGATTGACAGCTTTCTGATCGGTGCCTGGTTGGTCAGAACCAGTACGCCGCCAACGAACAAGGTAAGCGTTCCGGCACTGGCAAAGACCTGCCAGTCAGGGTGATCATTTACGAGATCCACGGCAAAGGGGGCCAGCATCGCTATGGCAATGGTGGTAAGTAAAATACCAATGACGAAGAGGGCTGGTCTAAAATCAATCATGATGGGGTGTTCCCACGATCATGCAATTTTTAAGGCTATTCTATGCTGCCGCCAGACGTTGGATTGCCAATGGCCGCCAGAAATTCGCGCCGCGTCGAGGATTGTTCGCGAAACGCGCCAATCATCTGACTTGTAACCATGGTGAGTCCCGATTTGTGAATTCCTCGCGTGGTCATGCAACCATGTGAGGCTTCGATAACGACGCCAACCCCTTTTGGCTGGAGAACGTCATTTAAGGTATTGGCAATCTGTGCCGTCATTTTCTCCTGAATTTGCAACCTCTTGCCATAGGCGTCGACGAGACGGGCAAGTTTGCTGATACCGACCACGCGCCGGTCGGGTAAATAGGCGACATGCGCCTTGCCAATTATTGGTGCTAGATGGTGTTCGCAATGAGACTCAAACCGAACATTGCGGAGCAAGACCATCTCGTCATAACCCTCTACCTCCTCAAAGGTCCGGGCAAGTATTTCCTCGGGGTCAACTTCGTAACCGGCGAACCATTCACCAAACGCTTTGGTTACGCGTTTGGGCGTATCAAGAAGTCCTTCACGCGAAGGGTTGTCGCCAGCCCAACGTAATAAGGTACGGACAGCATCTTCTGCTTCGTCTCGTGTCGGGCGGCTTGTCACTTCAACTGGGGTGCTGCGCAGCGCATTTTTTACGGATGCCAAAATATCGGTCCTTCCCTCTTTGTTTCCTGCTGTCGAATTTGATCAGGATTAATTGAGTTGCCTGGCCTGATAGGGGCTGTCGAGCGAAAAGGCCGGAATATCGATATCGAACCGTTCGCCGGTCTTGGTTTCCATTTCATAGGATCCAAACATAATGCCGGAGGGCGTCGCCAGTGGCGTCCCGCTGGTATATTCGAACGCTTCACCGGGTTTCAGTGTTGGCTGTTCGCCAACAACGCCTTCGCCCTGGACTTCCTGCTGTTGTCCAAGTGCGTCGGTAATACGCCAGTGCCGGTTTAAAAGCTGAACCGGCTCCATGCTGTCATTTTCTATCTTCACCTGATAGGCCCATACATAATGGTCTTCATCTGGTGCAGATTGATCGTCGAGGAAAACCGGTTCGACAGTTACGCGAATACTGCGCGTGGTAGCTTCATACATTCCGTGTCTCCAGGCGGTGGATACTAATACGTCACCGATACAACTCGATAGTATCGACACTGTATATCCTAATGTTCAGACAGCAAACCGTATAGGAAGTGTCGTTGTTTAATGTTAGGGCCGATTACACCTTTGACAACGCCTGGGCAATATCTTCTTTCAGGTCTTCAACGTCTTCCAGACCAATCGACAGGCGGACAAACCCATCGGAGATGCCGAGTTCGGCGCGCTCTTCTTCCGAAATACGTTGATGCGTGGTGGTCGCCGGATGGGTCGTGAGGCTTTTAGCGTCGCCGAGATTGTTTGAAATATCGACCAGCTGCAGCGCATTCATAAAGCGAAAAGCGTTTTCCTTTTTGCCATCGAGATCCAGACAGACAACTGTGCCGAAGTCAGACATTTGGGCTTTGGCCAAAGCGTGCTGAGGATGTGATTCCAAACCGGGATACAGGACGCGGGTTGGTTTCGACTGTTCTGTCAGGAAGTTCGCAATTTCGGTCGCATTCTGACAATGCTTTGCTACCCGCATATCGAGAGTTTCCAACGCTTTTAATAGGACCCACGCATTAAACGGACTCATCGACGGTCCGGTATGACGATAGAATGGGCTTAAGGTTTCATTGACCCAGTCTTCAGGGGCCAGAATGGCACCGCCCATCGTGCGGCCCTGCCCATCTATATGTTTGGTGGTTGAATAGACAACAATATCCGCCCCCAACTCCAATGGGTGCTGCAGGATCGGCGTGGCAAATACATTATCGACAACGACCATGGCTCCGGCATTGTGTGCCATCTCGCAAACAGCACGGACATCAATGATTTCCAACCCCGGGTTCGATGGTGTTTCGAAAAAGACAGCCTTGGTTGGTTTGCTCAGGGCTTTCTCCCATTGATCAAGATCCCCACCGTCGACGAGGGTGGTTTCGACTCCATATCGCGGCAAAATCTCTGTCAGAATAAACTGGCAGGAGCCAAACAGAGCGCGTGAGCCAACGACGTGATCGCCGGCACCGACGTGGCAAGCCAATGCGGCAAACACGGCGGCCATACCACTCGCGGTGGCGCGGCAGGCTTCGGCCCCTTCGAGCAGGCATAGCCGGTCCTGAAACATTTCGTTGGTTGGATTGCCGTAGCGCGAATAAATAAAACGGTCGATTTCGTTTTTGAAGGCAGCCTCGGCGTCTTCGGCTTTGTCATAGATAAAACCCGACGTCATGAAGATTGCCTCGTCCGTTTCGTCAAAAGCCGAGCGTCTCGTGCCGCCCCGAACAAGCTGGGTCTGTGGACGCCAGTTTTTTTCCGTCGGTTCAATCGTCATTTCTATCTCCTCGCGGTGCGCGTTTGGAACGGCTTCCGCATCAAGCCCAAAATAAAAAACCCCGACCGATTGGGTCAGGGCTTCGACGGGCTCCGACCTTTTAGCGGTTTATTTAATGTGGCCGCAAGCCAGTCGGGCTCAAATCACCACAGGTCGGTAGTTACTCCGGAGTCATGAAGGCGTCAAGATATTTGATCAACCGATTCTTTCGGGATTGTGAAGACAGTATTGGCAACTATTGTTGGAATTCTGTAAGCAAATACGTAGATAAGATCGGAAACCAAACGGGCGTGGGGAAAACCGGTGTTGAGTGAGAACTTATTATTAATAGCCCCTTGGGCTGTCCTGATACTATATTGCGGGATTGTATGGCTGTTCAGCCCGCGCGGTGTTTCAGCACAACAGTTTTTCAAGGGCAGCAGCAATGCTGGTACGTCTCCCGCTCTTTGGGTTCTGGTCTTTAGTGCCGCGATCTCCTGGATCTTTGCCAAGTCGATTGCCAATGCCGCCAACCTTGGTCAGGCCTTCGGCATCGCGGGTGGTATAGGCTACGCGACTTATTATTTGAGTTTCGTTGTTGCGGCTGTTGCGATCTATTTTATTCGGGTCAAGGGCGGCTTTGGATCGCTGGCGAGTTTTTTGATCGCCAAATATGGCGCGGTGTGCGCGCGATTGTTTTTGATCACAATCGGTATCCGTCTATTCAATGAGGTGTGGTCCAACACCAAGGTGGCGGCACAATATTTTGGTCCTGAGGGCAGTGGCGCCTATTGGGTTGCTGCTTTTGCCGTGACCGCCTTTACGATGTTCTATGCCTGGCGTGGTGGACTGCGTAGTTCGTTGCTTACCGATGCTGGTCAGATGTTGCTGGCGGCTGTGCTGTTGGTGGTCGTCCTGGTTGCGGTCTTCCCACCCTTGATGGAACGCGGATTGCCCGAGGTGCCGGACACGGTGCATTGGGCCGGTATTACTTTCATCGCATTGGCAGCGGTGCAGGTTTTGAGCTACCCGTTCCATGATCCTGTCCTGACGGATCGGGGCTTTCTCACCAAGCCCGGCGTTATGGTCAAAGGCTTCCTGCTCGCCGGATTGCTAAGCGGTGTGTTTATCCTGATGTTCAGTGCTGTTGGTTTGTATGCCCGTGCCGAAGGCCTCAACGGTGCCGCGACGGTTGCGGTGCCGATGGCTTTTGGGTTACCGCTTCTTCTGGTGTTCAACGCGATCATGCTGACCAGTGCCGGGTCTACCCTCGATTCAACCTTTGCCAGCACGGCCAAGCTGGCGGCTATCGATTGGCCGGATCGCCGTAGCGAACCCAAAGCCCGTGAACGGTCGCTTGGCCGTTGGGCGATGCTGACAATCGCCCTGTTTGGTAATCTACCGCTGCTGACAATCTATATGGCCGACGGTATTGGGCCGGCGGTTATTGCGGCGACGACGATCAGTGGCACGATGGTTATGGGGTTGGCGCCGATCTTTTTATTGTCCTTTCTGCCGTCAGCCGGACCGGCCAGTTTTCACATGGCGTTTTGGCCGGGGTTACTGTTTGGCGTGCTGATCACCGTCGAAAGCGCGACCGGCATGTCAATTTTCCCTGCCTGGATTGATCTCGGCAGTGGCAAATATGCTGATTACCTTGGCGTTAATGTTTATGGGTTGTTGATCTGCACCAGCGGCTATTTATTGGGCGCGTTATTGTTCGGTCGTCGGAGCGCCGTGGCAACGCCGACAACTGGCATTTAATCACCAAGTTTAAAGCGTAACCAGATCGCCGATGTTATAACGGCCAATGCACCGAGTTGATGGAGTATGCCAAGCGGCAGGGCGACTTGGGTGAGCAAAGTTGCGATGCCAAGAGCAAGCTGACAAAGCGCAAGGACCGTCAATATCGTTACCGCCTTTTTGACGGAGATATCCATCACGGAATTGCGAGCTGTCGCCCAGTAGATCAGGATCAGCGAGACTGTGCCGATGGCGAGAACGCGATGGGTAAACTGCACGGCGGCGGTATTCTCAAAAAAGTTGAGCCACCAGGGTGTATTAATCAGTATTCCTTCTGGAACCAAACGACCACCCATCAAGGGAAAGGTATTATAGGCCAGCCCGGCATCGAGGCCCGCGACAAACGCCCCCCAGAGAATTGTGATCGCGGCAGCCCAGAGAATGAGTATCGATCCTGTCCGTACCCATGCCGTGCCACACCGTTCCGGGCGGGAGGTAAAACAGGCGACCGCGTACCAGAACAACAGGCCAAATATTGCGAAAGCGAGGCCAAGATGGGCAGCCAGACGGTACTGGCTGACAGCGGGTTCATTGACCAGCCCGCTCTTCACCATGTACCAGCCCAGAAAACCTTGCGCGCCACCGAGGATAAACAACCCGCCCAACCGCCAGATCAGCGCTGTCGGGATCATCCGACGCATCACGAACCATAAATAGGGCAATAGAAAGACGATGCCGATCAACCGGCCCCAGAGACGGTGTAAATACTCCAGCCAGTAGATTGATTTGAAATCACCAACCGTCATCCAGAAATTTACCTTGGCGAATTCCGGGCTCTTCTTGTAGGCAGTGAACAGAGCCTCCCATTCAGCATCGTTCAGTGGTGGCAAGATACCGGTTACGGGACGCCAGTTGACGATGGAAAGCCCGCTTTCCGTCAAGCGGGTGGCTCCGCCGAGCAGGATCATTGCAGCAACCATCGCGCAGCAAATTAATAGCCAATAGCCAACGGCTTTGGGGATTGGCGCAGTCTCAGCGGATGCAGAAGGTTCCAACAAGGTTGTCGTCATTCTCTGGTTCTGGTAGAGAACCCCTCAATAGGCCAGCAAATAGCCTGCAGGCAAGTAAAACCGCGCTTTTGCGGCATTTTACGCAAAAATCAAAAAAAAATCAAAAAGATTCAATTTGCAGTTCTTGACTCTGTGGGGCTGGGCCCCTATATGTCTGGCACTCGTGAGGGGAGAGTGCTAACAAAAAGGTAAATCCTCTTTTATTTCAACCATTAATAGGGAACGTGCAAATGAAATTTCGGCCATTGCATGACCGCGTTTTGGTAGAGGCTCTCGAAGCTGAAGTCAAAACCGCTGGCGGCGTTATTCTCCCCGATACGGCTCAGGAAAAGCCGCAAGAGGGCAAAGTTATCTCAACTGGACCGGGTGTCCGTGGCGATGACGGCAAATTAACAGCACTTGACGTTAAAAAGGGCGATCGTGTCCTGTACGGCAAGTGGTCCGGCACCGAAATCAAGGTGGACGGCAAGGATTACCTGATCATGAAGGAATCCGACATCATGGGCATCATCGAATAAGGAGACCGGACCGATGGCAGCTAAAGAAGTAAAATTTGATACCGATGCTCGCAACAAGATGCTTGCTGGTGTCGACACTCTCGCCAATGCGGTGAAAGTAACACTCGGCCC
>CALIBP010000139.1 GCA_938048165.1 uncultured Alphaproteobacteria bacterium
GGCTAACAGGGCCGCTGCACATAAGCGTGAGTGGTTTTACACTCAATACTGGATCGTTGGTTGATCTCTCATTCTCGGGCCTGGTTGAGAACCGCATATATCGCAATGGTAACGCCGCTATTTTCGAAGAAACGGCCCCAGGTGTTTTTAATCAGGTGGCAAGTTGGTCAAATGCGACATTCGATCTTGATATCGATTACAGTGACGGCAATATAACCAACACGTTCACAGGAACGCTGGATCCTAGTTCCATGTCGTTTTTTCCGACAACCTGGACCGGGACGTCATTTGATCCAGTTAATGTCGCCGGAAGTACAGCTCAGGGGCAATTCGGGTCATTCAGTGTGACAACATCTTTTGAGGTCGATACGGCCATTCCTGAGCCTGAAAGTATTCTGGTTTTTGCTATTGGCTTAGCCGGGTTAGTCACTGTCCGTCGGCGTCGTCGATCATAAAGCTAAATATGGAGATCATGAGAAAATAGCGGCTTTGTGCCGCTTTTTATTTGCGATAGGGCTCTGGACCTTTTGGCTATTGGCAGACTATTTTCAGCGAACATATTAACTCCCGCAGCAATCCCTGAAGCGGGCCAGAGACACAAGGACATTGTTAAATGGCTAAGCGAAACCAATCGATTCAAGATCTCCGCGAATGGATAGACGATGTAGATGATCTCGGCGAACTTGTCCGCGTAACAAAGCCGGTTGATCGCGATGAAGAGATGGGTGCGATAGCTTACCTGCTGGGTAAGCAGAACCCCTCTCCTACCGTCCTTTTTGAAAGTCCCAACGGGTTCGATGATAACAATCCGATCGGAGCCCGTCTCTTGTGGAATCTGGTAGGCCCCAGCATCAAGCGTATTGCGATAACGCTTGAGGAACCCGCTGACACACCGACCATCGAGTTGATCACACGGGTTAAGGGCAAGATGGCTAATCGTATTCCGCCAGTTGAAGTGTCTGCGGATGAAGCGCCGATTTTTACTAATTCGCTTACCGGCGATGATGTCGATCTTGATCTCCTGCCTATTCCGACGCATTGGCCACTCGATGGTGGACGCTATGGCGGTACCGGTGATTGTGTCATTACCCGTGACCCCGATAATGGCTACCTCAATGTAGGTACTTACCGGATGATGCAGCACAGCAAGAACGAAGTTGGCCTGCACCTGTCGCCGGGTAAAGATGCGCGATTACATATCGAACGGGCCTGGGAGCGCGGTGAGTCTGTTCCCGTGGCCGCCTGTTGGGGTGTTGATCCATTATTTATGCTGGTCGGTTCACAGGGCTTTCCCAAAAACATTTCCGAATATGAATATATCGGTGGACTCAAAGGCCAGGCGGTTCCGATCGTTAAGGCTAAAAACAGTGACCTGATGATCCCGGCCAATGCCGACCTTATGATTGAAGGGGTAATCGAACCACAGGCGGTCCGCGCCGAAGGCCCGTTTGGGGAGTTTACCGGCTATTATGGCTCACCCGTCGGACAGGCCCCGCTGGTCAAGGTGACAGCCATTCATTACCGCGATAACCCAATCCTGACCAACGCATTGATGGCTGATTATCCATCCTGCGAACAAAGCGGCTTCTTTGCGATTATCCGTTCTGCAAAAATTTGGGACGATCTTGATAAGCTTGGTGTGCCGGGTATCGCCGGTGTTTATGCCCACCCGGCCTCTGCTGGTGGCTATGGGTTAACGGTGGTTAGCCTTGAACAGCGATATGCCGGTCATGCGGCCCAGGCATTGTCGCTTGCAGCACAGGTGCCCGGCGGGGCATTCTTTACTAAATGGATCGTCGCTGTCGACGAAGATGTCGATCCGTCAAACATGGATGAGGTTCTCTGGGCACTGGGAAGCCGCAGCAACCCGATTGATGATATCGATATCCTGCGCAATACCTGGAGCACTCCGCTTGATCCAAGCCAGGGTGATCCTGCGCTGCGCCCTTATGGGTCGAAGGCGCTCATCAATGCCTGTAAAAACCACAAACACCGCGACAAGTTTCCAAACCGGACAGTGTTGCGGAAATCGGTCTATGACAAGGTAGCCGCGAACTGGAAAGATCTTGATCTGCCCGGCGAGGTCCCTGGTGTTATTGTCTTCGAAAAAGAAGATCCTGCGGAATAACAATATCGGTACTGCCTGATGAAAATAGCCCGGGTCGCAGCAATCCCTCTCAGAATTCCGGTAAATTTTGAGGAATTGGGGATAGATCATCCGGGCCATAACAGCATCACGCATGTCGAGGTTGAAACCGATACTGGTCTCATAGGCTACGGAATGACCTCGATTACCCAAGCACGGCCGGTCGCTGAGACCGTGAATTCCGTGCTTGGACCTGAAATAGTCGGTCTCAATGCTCTCTCCCACGAAGAGGTGTGGAACCGTATGTACTGGAAAGCCTCACCCTGGGGCCAGACCGGATACGCATCTCATGCGATCAGCGCCATAGACATCGCCTTGTGGGACATTAAGGGCAAAGCCAATCAGCAACCGGTATGGCAAATGCTTGGTGGCGCCCGGTCGAGTCTGCCAATCTATGCCACCTGCGGCTTTTCTTTTCTAAAGGACGAAGAAATTGTTGACGTTGTTAAGCGTGTGGTTAGGCAGGGCTTCAAAGGCGTTAAATTACAGGTCGGACGCCCTGGTTTGGGTGGTGGACGGAATGCCCCTGCTCTCAACGAGCTCGTCAAAAGTGATATCAAACGGGTTCGCGCTATTCGAAGCGCAATTGGCCCGGATATAGAAATCGCCATCGATGCCGCGTGCCGTCTCGATTTACCAAGTGCGCGCAAACTCTGTCAGACACTGGAAGAAGTGGATATAGCGTTTTTTGAAGAACCAATCGTGCAAAATGATGTCCGGCTGATGACTGAGCTCCGCCGGGAAACCTCAATACCAATTACAGCAGGACAGAATGAAGGTCTGGCCTATCGCTTTCGGGACATGTTGCTGGCTGGAGCCGTTGATGTCATTCAGCCCAATGCGATTATCACTGGTGGCATGACCCAATGTCTTCGGATTGCCGGCATGGCGTCGGCTTTTAATGTGCCAATTTCCAATGGCGGCGGCGCGCCGCTGCATAATGCGCACTTGCAGGCCGGGTTGAGCGTCGGGACAGCTGTTGAATATCAATTTAATACAGTTGCCGCCGGTCAGGTGCTTTATGGCGAGAAACCTTCGCAAACTAGCGGGATGATGACAATGTCTGACATTCCCGGCTTTGGTTTAACGCCAAATCCTGATGTCCTGAAATCGGCACGCGATAACGGCTAGCCGTTACTCTGAAACACCTATTAGTACGCTGTCATGGTCTGAGAGATGATGCTGTGTATAGGGCGCGATTTTCCGCAGAAACTCCAGCCGTGCTTTGCCCTCGGGCCCCATGCCAACTGGCGGCGGAATGAGCGTTAAGTTGCGGTCTATCATCTCCTGATAGCTCTCCTTAAAGGCATCAAGGCTTTCCACCTTAAAGACAAAATGATCCGGTCCGGCACGGGAAATACCGGTATTGGCGTAGTTAGTGATGTCCCATGGGGCGAGAACAATCGTTATTCGCCCGTCAGTGACATAGTAATTTTCGTCCCCTTCTTCCCGATTAGCGAGATTCAACTGCAGAACATCACAGTAAAATTCGGCACATTTCTCCGGGTTCAGAGTCCGTAAGGCGAAGTGCGTAATATAGCGATCCTGTTCCCATTCACCGGCCGTATAGATACCCGTTCGGTTCTTCATTTTTGCCTGGGACAAATCGAATAGATTGCCATCGGGATCATGTGTGGTGATGCCTGCAAAGGGACGGCTGCTTGGTCGTTTGAGCCATTTTACCTGGGGATATTTTTCCATCCGTTCGAAGACACTTTCAACGTCCTCAACCTGAACCCCAAAATGATCGAGGCCGCCGGGCCTTCCTGGTTTACGGGGGTTAATATTGAGTCCGACATAGCCATCACCAACCGTAATCGCACCCTGGGATGGTCCGTCCGCCCGCTTCATACCAAAGAGGATTTCATAGAACTGGCTTTGCAGCGTGAAATTACTCGACATGATGGCGACATGATTGATTTTTGCGAACATCGTACGGTCCTAAAAATGGAGCTTGAGCGGCAAATTGCTTGCCTGGGTTCAACAGTTTACTGCCAAAAGCGACAACCACACAAATTCCATGTGTGTACTGCTTGAAAGGAATGAATTTCAGGTAAGAAGTGGTGCGCCCGGCAGGATTTGAACCTGCGACCAATTGATTAAAAGTCAACTGCTCTACCGGGCTGAGCTACGGGCGCCCGATGCTTGACCGTCGCAATATGTCGACGGCGGCGCACAATATGTGGGCCACCGGCTATGGTCAATAGAAAGCTGGGAAAATTGCTATCTGTTCTTAACTTTTTCCTCAAGCAAATCGCGCACGCGCGGCGATACGAATTGCGCCACGTCTCCGTCGAGGATCGCGATCTCTTTTACTAGCCGCGAGGCAATGAATTGATGTCGATCTGAGGCCATCAGGCACACGGTTTCTACATCCGGTGCCAATTTGGCGTTCATACTGGCCATTTGGAATTCATAATCAAAATCAGACACGGCACGTAAACCGCGAATGATCACGCTGGCATGATTCTCTTTGGCAAAATCCACCAATAGGTTGTCGAAACCGCGAACTTCAATGCGCTTTCCGACTTCCCCCATTTCCAATGCTTCAACCCGCACCATCTCGAGACGTTCTTCGAGCGAAAACAGCGGTCCTTTACCAGCATTTATCGCAACCCCAACAACAAGCTTATCCAGCATTCTGGCGGCGCGGTGAATAACGTCGGTATGACCATTGGTAATCGGATCGAAAGTACCGGGGTAGATGCCAATTAGCGGATCAGACATTATCTTCTCCATCTTCCTGGCTCTGTTCAGTATCAGAGGTACTCTCGTCCGTTCCTGCGGCGGTTTTGGCAGAGGCGGATTCTACTGCAGGAGTCCCGTCATCCTCTTCCGCATCATCATTCTCATCATCGACATCCGATATGCGGCTGACGGAAACGACCTGTTCATCATCCGCAACACGGAAGACGATTACACCCCGGGTTGATCGCCCGGCGATCCTGATTTCGTTAGTCCCCGTGCGGATCATCTGGCCGTTATCCGTTACCAGAACAAGCCCATCCTCTTCATCGACCGGGAAGGAGGCGACAACCGTGTTGTCTTTCACGGATAGGTCGATATTGGCGATGCCCTGCCCGCCTCTTTTGCGTACGGTGTATTCGTATGACGAGGTCCGCTTGCCATAACCGTTCGCTGCGAGGGTGAGAATATACTGATCCATCTCAACCATTTCGGCGTAGCGTTCATCGGTCAGCACAACAGCCTGATTTGAAGCATCGCTATCGCCGTTTGTGTCAGCGGTATCCTCATTATCCATCCGCTCGGCGCGGCGGCGGCGAAGATAGGCATCGCGTTCCTCAATTGAGAAGGAAGCGTGATTCAAGGTCGACATCGACATCACATGATCGCCCGGCGCAAGACGTATACCGCGAACGCCACTGGATGCGCGACCAGCAAACAGTCGAACATCTGTAGATGGGAAGCGGATACATTTCCCTTTAGCCGTCGATAACAGAATATCCTGCACGGCCTCACAAACAGAAACACCGACAAGACGGTCGCCGTCGGCCAGCTTCATGGCGATCTTGCCATTTGCCATAACATTAACGAAATCACTCAGCTTGTTACGGCGAACTGAGCCACTGGCGGTGGAGAACATGACATCAAGCTCTTCGCAGGCAGATTCGTCCTCCGGCAGTGGCATCAATGTCGTAATTGTTTCGCCCTCAGCAAGCGGCAGAAGATTGATCAGGGCTTTGCCCCGCGCCTGCGGCGTGCCCAATGGCACCTTATAAACCTTTAGCTTGTAGACCATGCCCCGCGACGAGAAGAACAGAACCGGTGTATGGGTATTCACGACATAGACACTTGAAACAAAATCTTCGTCTCGGGTGGCCATGCCGGATCTGCCTTTGCCGCCACGACGCTGCGCGCGGTATGTGGAAACCGGAACGCGCTTGATGTAGCCGCCATGGGTAACAGTCACAACCATATCTTCGCGCTGGATTAAATCTTCGATATCCGCTTCGAACTCGGAATCATCGATCGTGGTGCGGCGTGGGTCTGCGAATTTTTCACGAACCTCAAGGATTTCTTCCTTGAGGATGGCTCTAACTTTTTCACGAGAGGCCAGAATGCTGAGATATTCGGATATCTCTGCCGCGATACCTTGTAGCTCTTCCGCAATTTTACCGCGTTCCAAACCCGTCAGTCTTTGCAGGCGTAAATCAAGGATCGCCCGCGCCTGAATCTCGGACAGCTGATATTTGCCGTCAACAACCGCGCGGCCGGGCTCATCAATCAATTCGATAAGCGGGGCAACATCGCCAGCTGGCCACGGACTTTTCATCAACCCTTCACGGGCAGTGGCCGGGTCCGGAGCTGCGCGAATAAGCTCAATAACCTTATCGATATTGGCGACAGCAATACCCAGACCGACCAAGACATGTGCCCGGTCCCTTGCCTTTCCAAGCTCAAAAATCGTCCGGCGGGTAATGACCTCTTCGCGGAATTCGATGAAGGCAGCAAGAACATCGCGAACCGTCATCTGTTCGGGCCGTCCGCCATTCAGGGCCAGCATGTTAATGCCAAAACTGCTCTGGAGCGGCGTGTAGCGGAATAGCTGGTTAAGAACCACCTCGCCCATGGAGTCGCGCTTAATCTCGATGACAACCCGAACACCGTCGCGATCAGACTCGTCGCGGATATCGGATATGCCTTCGATCCGCTTGTCGCGCACCATTTCAGCAATGCGCTCGATCATTCGCGCCTTATTAACCTGGTACGGCACCTCCGTAATGACGATCGCTTCACGGTCTTTGCGGATTTCTTCGATATGGGTCCGTCCGCGAATAACCACGGAACCGCGACCAGTATGGTAGGCCTGATTGATTCCATTGCGGCCCATAATTAGACCGCCAGTCGGGAAATCAGGTCCCGGGATATACTCAATCAGCTCGTTTATGGTTAGATCGGGATTATCGAGTAACGCACAACAACCATCGATGACTTCCCCCAAATTATGCGGCGGGATATTCGTCGCCATACCGACGGCGATACCGCCCGCCCCGTTGACCAGCAGGTTCGGAAAGCGCGCTGGCAGGACTTTGGGTTCGTAAATCGTTTCGTCGTAATTGGCCTGAAAATCGACAGTTTCCCGATCGATGTCTTCGAGCAGTTCTTCTGCAGATCGGTCCAGACGGACTTCGGTGTAGCGCATCGCGGCTGCGCGATCGCCATCCATGGAACCAAAATTACCCTGCCCATCGACCAGCATGAGCCGCATCGAGAAATCCTGGGCCATACGGACCATAGCGTCATAAATAGCCGTATCACCATGGGGATGGTACTTGCCCATGACGTCGCCGACAACGCGGGCAGACTTACGATAGGCCTTGTTCCAGTCGTAGCCCTCTTCCTTCATCGCATACAGAATGCGGCGATGAACGGGTTTTAGCCCGTCGCGTACATCTGGCAGAGCTCGACTGACGATGACGCTCATCGCATAATCGAGATACGAGGATTTCATCTCGTCTTCGATCGATATCGGCGTTATGTCGAAATCAGGTGGCTCTGGCGGGAGGGTTTCGGAGGTCAAATTATTATGCGCCGGACAATTATTTCTAACAAATAGCCATCCCCATTCAGACCGCTATTTAACCCTCATATGGTACCAGAACGCAAAGAATCGGACAACCGAGCGCCAGTGTATTAAGGGCAGCAATAATCTTTGTAAAACAATTGCTTAGGAAAGTTTTTTAGAGGGTAACCAAAACGATTGGAAGAACCAACGATTTCCGCTCAATGAATGCCCTAGAACGGGATTTCATCATCCAAATCGCTGCCGCCACCAATAGCATCGGGTGCAGAGGAAGGTCCGCCCATCTCACTGGAGCCGCCATAGTCATCACCGCCCATAGAGGTGCCACCACTCTGCGAGTCACCGCGACTGCCCAGCATGGTCAGTTCACCCCTAAAGCGTTGTAGAACGACTTCAGTAGAATACTTCTCCTGGCCTGACTGGTCGGTCCATTTACGGGTTTGCAGTTGCCCCTCAATATAAACTGTGGAGCCCTTGCGAAGATATTTCTGGGCAATCTCAGCCAGTCGTTCATTGAAGATGACGACGCGGTGCCATTCGGTCTTTTCCCTACGCTCACCAGTGTTTTTGTCGCGCCAGCTTTCCGATGTGGCAATCGACATATTCACGACCGGATTGCCGTCTTGCATGGTCCGAGTTTCGGGGTCACGCCCGAGATTGCCGATCAAAATTACTTTATTGACACTTCCAGCCATGACGCCCTCGTTCTCATCCTGTAAATATGAGGGGCCATCATACCTGAATCCGTAGAGGGAGAAACCTCCTGCTTTCAGGAATCAGTGGATATCTTGCATGTCGGAAAGAGTTGCGAGACAGTGCTCTAAGCTGATGAAAACAAGGACGTTCGTGATGAGTAAAGCTGGTGTCATCGGGGGTGTTTGCACAACACATGCCCCTCAACTATGGACCCTCCCCGATTCGGAAGATCCGAATGTGGTTCAACGGGTCAAGGAGTTGCTTGGGGGCGTTGGCGACAAACTCAAAGCAATGAAGCCGGATATCTGCATTGTCATTGCCAACGATCACGCTCATCAGTTTTTGCTGCATTGTACCGCCAGTTTTACAATGCATATTGGCGGTATCGCTGAAGGCAGCTTTGCCGGTCGCGATTATCAATACCCTGTCGCCAGTCAGGCCTCTCTTGATCTGCTCCGCTATGCACAACGAAATAATGTAGATCCAGCCTTTACCAGTACGGCAAAGATCGACTACGCGTTCGGCATTCCACTTGATTTCACCGGTATAGAGAACATCCCTATTCTGCCGATCTTTGTTAATGCCTATGTTCCCCCGCAACCATCCATTGAACGCTGTTTTCAGTTTGGACGTATCCTCGGTGATGGAATCAAAGCCCTCGGCCTGCGGGCGGTCGTGGTTTGCAGTGGCGGACTTTCGCATTACCCCGGGACAGAACGCTATATGGACCCAGGCCCCGATGAGGCGTTTGACCGCCACTTCATGAGCATGATGGAGCGCGGCGAATTGCGTTATTTGCTCGCTCTTGATGAAAAGAAACTCGATGAAACCGGTAATATCGAATTGCGGTGCTGGGGCGTTGCCGCCGGGATGATCGGCGAACGCGCACCAGATGTCACTAATTTTGAACCTACCTGGCATCATAATTATGGCACAATCGCCTGGACGAGAGAGCCAGAAGAAGAAACCTTTGAGCCTCACTACCCCTCAATCCACCCGGAGCGGGTTGTTCTGTCGGAAACGCTGCACAATCTCGCCGGTGATAAGACTGAACGGGAAAAGTACCTGGCCGATCCTGCAGCCTATGCTGCTGCAATTGACGGACTAAGTGATGAAGAACGCAAAGCGCTTGTCGCACTGGATCAATCGGAAATGATTGCCCTCGGCATGCACCCGTTCGTGCCGCACAGCTTTAGGCGGGTTTTGGAACGTGCTGGTATATTGGAAGCGGCCGCACCACCCAAGAAATAGGAACTAGCTGCGTCCCTCAGCCTTATCGAGTTTGCGGTTATGATATCGCCATAGGTTTGTAACGATACGGGGATAAAGGATCGCCTCATCCTTCATGCCGGTGTTAACCTTCCATTGCCAGTCGAGCCCGGTTGCAATCATCGCGAGCTGCTCTTTACAGGCCTGCTCGATTGCAATCCCCATAATCACACAATGTTCGATTGAAGTGCCGCAGAACGTTACGCCGTGGTTCCGCAAGAGAACCGCCCAGGCATCACCAAGAGCATCTGCCATGCCCTGGGCGTCTTCCATATTGCGGACCAACGCCAGTGTTTTTTCAAAGACCTCTACCTTGCCGCCAAAATAAGAACCGTTATGGCCGACACCGACGAGCTTCTCATTGGTCGCAGACAGCAGAATACAATTCATCGGATGCGTATGACCAACACAATCAACGTCGGGCCGGGCTAAAAGAACGGCGGCATGGATGGGCCATTCAGAATGCCGATGCCCTTCGCTACCCTCCAGAACTTTGCCTTCCCAATCGATCAAATGCAGATCCGATGCCTCGACTTCATCGAGACCGATTTCCTGGCATTTCATCCAGAGTCCCCGGCCCTCGGGATCGCGCCAGGATAAGTGACCCAGAGTGGCATCAAGATGCCCATTGGCCGCGATAATCCGGTATCCGCGTGCAAGATTTTCTAATCCAGTCGCGACGTCGACGGTTTCAGTATTTGTCATTGGAGGCCCCTGTTACGAGATTTGTGTACGCAAGATATCGTAAAGAACTGTGCGCAACAATCTGGGCTACGGAACATTTTGAAGAAATGTGAGAGTGGTCGACGGCACCTGGCCATCAAGGGGGGGAAGCGGAACAGCCTAAAAACATTAGACACCATCGACCACACAGTCATAGTGGCAAAAACCACTTAAGACCGTGTTGCCAAAGACGGTTAACATCCGTTAGCCATAAATTTTTCGCTAAAACCCTAATAACCCCCGAGAAAATTCTTTGGTTCTCCCTTCAAAAAAGCGTCGATGGCCTCGACATAACCGCTGAAATAGGCACCGTAATTATCGGCTTCTACATAGCCCAGATGCGGCGTGATGATCGTGTTTTGCAGGCTGCGGAATGGGTGATCAGCCGGCAGCGGCTCTACACTGAAAACATCAATCCCCGCCCCGGCAATTTCCTTGTTTTGCAAAGCCGTTACGAGGGCGTCCTCATCAATGATCGGGCCACGCGCTGTATTGATGATATAGGCGGTAGATTTCATACGCGAGAGGTCGTCTACGGAGATAACGCCGCGCGTTCGGTCACTAAGGATCAGATGGATGGTCAAATAGTCTGACTGAGCCATCAACTCGTCTTTACTGACGAGTTGCACACCAAACTCATCACAGCGTTCCTGGGTCAGGTTTTGACTCCAGGCAATAACATTCATATCGAAGGCTTTGCCGATCTGAGCCATTCGGCCTCCAAGATTTCCAAGACCGGCGATGCCAAGTGTTTTTCCGATAAGCCCCTCGCCAACCGTCTGTTGCCAGCCCCCTGCTTTCACGTTGCTGTCTTCCGCAGGGATTTTACGGGCAAGGCCAAGGATCAGTCCCCAGGCCAATTCAGCGGTCGGTTTACCGACGCTCTTCGTCCCACAGACAATCACGTTATTGTCCTTCGCCGCATCGACATCGATTCCCCGGTTACGCATGCCGCTGGAGATGATCAGTTTGAGATTGGGCAGTTTCTCAATCAGGGAACGCGGGAACGGTGTCCGTTCGCGCATGGCACAGATGATTTCGAAGTCCTGTAATCGTGCCGCGACGGCATCCTCATCGTGGATATGGTCGTTAAAAACCTCAATTTCGGCCTGACTCGAAACTGATGACCAGTCAGCACTGGCCAAGGCGGTGTTTTGATAATCGTCTAAAATCGCTACGCGCATCACTCGTCTCCCGTTGAAATTTGCGCCATGATGATAGCCAAAGGGCATAGTGACAATGCCGATTTACAGATAGGGAGCGCAAAATGTCGTCGATGGCAGGTAAAGTTGTTTTGATAACCGGTGCCGGTTCCGGGCTGGGGCAAAGTCATGCCGCCCTTCTCTCGGAATATGGTGCCAATATCATCGTTCAGGATATCAACGGTGAAGGGGCTGCCAAGACCGCAGAGATGGTCGCGGCCAATGGAATGAAAGCCCATGTCATGATTGGGGATGTCCGGGATTCAGACGGTTTTGCCGATCTTGCCAAAGAGGCGATTAACGCGCTGGGACCTGTCGATGTGCTGGTCAACAATGCCGGGATTAGTAGCCGTGGCAGAATGTTTGAAGAAATCGACGACGACATCATGGCAGAAATGTTTGATATCAACGTCAAAGGCGCCTATGTCGCAACCCGCGCGGTCCTCGCAAGCATGAAAGAGCGCAAGGCCGGCCGGATTATTAATACGTCTTCTGTCTTCGGTATGGCGGGGACAACCCAAGGCTCACATTATTGCGGTGCCAAGGCGGCATTGATTGGTCTTACCAAAGCCTGGGCGAAGGAATTTGCGCCGTGGAATATTCTGGTCAATGCTGTTGCCCCTGGCTTTATTCCGACCCCGATGACCAATCGGCCCGGAAAAGACGAGCTTAGGAAAGCACGGATCGCCAGCGTACCATTGGGGCATGAAGGGGTGCCTGACGATATTTCACACGCTGTTGCGTATTTCGCGTCTGAAGGCAGCAAATATGTAACCGGTCAGGTCCTGAGTCCAAATGGTGGCGTGGTCATTTAACGGAGGAAGACGAGATGATTATCGATACCCATATTCACGTCTGGAGTTATCCGGCTCTTGCCGACGCCCGCGATCATATAAAATCGACCAAGGATCTCGTGAGTTTTAGAAGTCGATGCCCTGATCTTTATGATCGCACACTGACCGAACACCCGATTGATAATTCCGATCAGTTGATCGCGGATATGGATGAATTCGGAATTGATAAGGCGTTTGTTCAGGCGCGTCCGGGCTCTGTGACCAATGATCAGGTCGCGCTCTCGGTCGAACGCCATCCAGACCGTCTCTATGGTCTTATGCGGATCGGCCATGATCAGGAAGCGGCATACGAGTATATGGAAGACCCCGCCCTGGTCCGCGATAGCGCTGCTGATGAGGTTGCCCATTGCATTGAAGATCTTGGCATGATCGGTCTTGGCGAGATTTTTATCCGGGCGATGACGGCTGAGGTAGATCCGGAAAAGATCGCCAAGGATTTGGTGCCGATGATGGACGCCGTAAATAATTACAAGGTGCCAGTTCAGTTTCCCACCGCCTGGTCGCAATTTCCCGGCGGCTTGTTTTACGGACACCCCGTCTGGGCGGATGAGGTTGCTGCTCGCTATCCAGAAGTGCCGATCATCCTGACCAAGATGGGACGCAGTCTGATCACCTATTTCGAGCCCTGCATGGCCGTCGGTATGCGCAATGAAAACGTCTATTTCGATGTCGTAGGAACCAATGCTGACCATCTGCGGCAAGCACTTGATCTGCTGGGGTCTGAACGGATCATGTTTGGATCAGACTGGTCCGCGACCTGGAGCTGCGTTCGGGAACCGGTGCCGTTGTATACAATGCGCCTGAAAGTTCTTGAAGATGCTAACTGCACAGAAGAAGAACGCGAAAATATCCTGTGGCGCAACGCGGCACGGCTGTTCAAGCTAAATGATATTGCCAATTAGGCTTATTGCTTGCGCAGAGTAGCGAGGACCCTCTCAACATCGGGGCGTTGCCGATAATCCTCTGTCGAAAAACGATGGCTGATCATACCATCTGCATTGATAACAAAGATCGCCGGTAGAGCAATACCATACCAGGCACTGGATTTGGGAACATCGGGCTTAATCAAACCAAAGGCACCGATAATCTCAGCCCTGGGATCGGCGAGCAGGTTATAGGTAATACCTTTATCCTCAGAGAACCGTTTATGGACGCCAACGCCATCTTTGGTGATGAGCGCGATGTCGTAACCGAGCTTCTTAAATTCCTGATGTTTTGCGTTCCAGGCGATCGCCTGGCGTTTACAGTGAGGTCACCAATCCAATGATCGTGAAAACATCACGATCAATCCCCGCTTTCGGGCTAGTGATTTGAAATCACGATACTGACTGTTCTGGTCTTGTGCCTTCAACGCATGCGGCAGAGCCGTCCCTACTTTGGGTCCAATCGTAAGCTCGTCTACGGCATAGCTCGGTGTCACCTGTCCAACGGAAAGCGTTATAGCCAAGGTTGCGAGCAAAAGTTTAAAAGTCCGGTTCATGATCGTAAAAATTTGCGGCTGTCGGCTTCAGAAGTCAATTCCAAAAGCTGATTTCTGACAGTATTGGCCGTTCACATTTTCGTTGGTTGATAGATATTTCCTCTGAATACATTAGGTGGTTTGAAGACACCTAGCGGGTAGCCTATAACTAAACCCAACAAAGCGTTTCACCCTCAAGATCGATAAGGCATGGCTGGTAAAATTGTTGTTCGTGGCGCCCGCGAACATAATCTGAACAACGTCGATATTGCGCTGCCGCGTGACTCGCTTGTGGTGATGACCGGTGTGTCAGGCTCCGGCAAGTCATCCCTCGCTT
>CALIBP010000140.1 GCA_938048165.1 uncultured Alphaproteobacteria bacterium
TTCGATATCGAACTGGTTGAGGTCGTCGCCTAACGACCCGGTTATCTAATGCGCACCAGTTGATAGTGAGCTACCGTGCCCTTACTTCGGTATTGAATATTAGGAGTATGGGCAATGCGACGGTCGAGTTTCCAATCTGCAATTTCTCTCGGACTGTGCTGTATAGCGCTGGCGTTTTCTAGCACAACTGTAGAGGCGCAGCAGAAGCGTGGTGCGCAGCCTATCCCGAGCGTTGTGGTTGATATTGTCCGGGAAAAGGACGTTTCCCAAACGGGTGATTTTATCGGGCGAGTCGAAGCGGTAAATTCTGTCAATATTCGCGCCCGTGTTAAGGGTGTTCTCGAATCCAGAAATTTTGTTGACGGCCAGACGGTAACCCAAGACCAGCTTCTGTTTGTCATCGAGTCCGCGCCCTATCAGGTTGTGGTTGATCAACGGCGGGCTGAACTCGCCAGTGCGCGCGCAACCGAGATCAATGCTGCTGCCGATTTTCGTCGTAAAAAGGCGTTGGTGGGTCTCAGCGTGGTCTTTAGGGCAAAACTTGATGAGGCGCGAGCCGCTCTCGCGAGTGCTCAGGCGACCGTGCTGAAGTCTCAAGCGGCGCTGCGGGCCGCTCAGCTTGATCTTGGCTACACGAAGATTTTGAGCCCGCTGACCGGTCGGATCAGCAAGGCGCGTTACAGTGTTGGCAATTTGGTAGGGTCAGACAGTGATCCCCTGGCGACCGTTACGAGTATCGATCCCATTCACGTAACGATTGGCGTTAGTGAGAAAGACCTGATCGAAGCACGTAAGCGCGGGATCAACCTGAATAAGCCGTCATTCATTCCGACGATCGTTTTGTCCGATGGTTCTGCCTATGAGGGAGAAGGGCGCTTTGATTATATTGCGCCGACTGTCGACCAGTCGACGGACACGGTGGCTATCCGGGCGAGCTTTCCCAATCCCAAAGGTGTGTTGTTGCCAGGGCAGTTTGTAACGGTTCTGGTTCACCCAAAGGCCAGGAAACGCGCTATCTCGATTGCGCAAACGGCGATCCAGTAGGACCGAAAAGGCTATTTTGTTCTGGTACTTGATCGTGAAAACCGGGTTTCGGTGCGTCGCGTGGAGACGGTTCGCCAATCGGGTTCAGATTGGGTTATTAAATCGGGGCTTGCCACTGGCGAGCGCGTCATTGTTGAAGGGGTGCAAAAGGTCCGGCCCAAGATGGTCGTAAAGCCTGTTTCCGCGACGAAGGGGTAAGTGATGCTTTCCTCTTTTTTCATCAATCGACCAAAATTTGCGATTGTTATCGCGGTTTTGATTACGCTCTCCGGGCTGATTGCCCTTGTGACATTACCGATTGCCGAATATCCGGAGATCGCACCGCCACAGGTGAAACGGAACCTTCTTCCGCTTGAGGGATGTTGCACGTATAGAGCTTGGCTCACAGTCTTTTAGTTCACTGACGACGCTCAATAATAAGCCGTCAGCCGCCATTGCGGTTTACTAATCGCCGGGGGCAAATTCGCTGGACGTGGCGGAAAAGGTTTATGCCGAGCTTAACAGGCCCCAAAAACGGTTTCCGCCCGATGTCGAATATAAAATTCTCTATGACACGACCCGTGCAGTAAGGGCGTCGATTGGCGAGGTCGTTCAAACGCTGTTCATCACCTTTGTCCTCGTGGTGGCAGTCACGTTTCTATTTTTGTCAGACTGGCGCTCAACGTTGGTGCCGACCTTTGCCATTCCGGTTTCTCTTATCGGTGCCTTTGCGTTCCTGTCATTGGTTGGATTCTCGATCAACCTGATCACCCTGTTTGCACTCAATCTGGCGATTGGCGTCGTTGTCAATGACAGTATTGTGGTCGTCGAAAACGTTCAGCGTCTAATGAAGGACGAAGGGCTCGATCCTAAATCGGCAACCGAAGCAGCGATGCGTGAGGTCACCGGACCAGTGATCGCGACAACACTGGTATTACTCGCAGTCTTTGTTCCAGTGTCGTTTATGCCGGGCGTAACCGGCACGCTTTATTCGCAGTTTGCTCTGACGATCTGTGCGGCGGTGGTCCTGTCATCGGTCAACGCGCTTACGCTCGCCCCGGCTATCTGTGCGATAGCCTTGCGACCAGGATCGGGAACACCGCGCGGGCCCTTGAAATGGTTTGCGACAGCGGTCGAGCGGGGACGCGACAGCTATGTCTGGATCGTAGGCGGGATGGTTCGCAAGGTATTTATCTCGATTGTCGCCTTTTTGGGATTTGCTGCTAGCACAGGTTACCTGTTTGTCACGGCGCCAACCGGATTTCTGCCTACGGAAGACAAAGGCTTTCTGTTTACAAATGTGCAGCTGCCTGCTGGGGCATCACTCGCCCGGACCAACGCCGTAACCAAACAGCTCTCGACTGCCTTGCGGGATATTGAAGGGGTTTCGGATGTCATTGCGGTCCCTGGATTTAGCCTGTTGTCCGGTGCGGCCTCGAACTCCTCACTTTTGATTCCTATTCTGGAGCCGTGGAGTGAACGAAAAAGCCCCCCGAAAAGCTGGCAAGCTATTCTCGGTCAGGCCAATGCGCGGCTTTCAACGGTCCCGGCGGCGAATGCATTTGCGTTCCCGTTGCCGCCGATCATGGGACTCGGCACCGGTGGCGGGCTGGAAGCAGAGGTTCAGGATATCGGCGGACAATCGCCGCAAGACCTTGCTGCAGCGACACGCAGTCTTGTCTTCGCCGCCAATCAGCAGCCAGAGCTGGCGACTGTCTTCACGACGTATTCGGCGAATGTCCCACAGCTCTTTCTCGAAGTTGACCGGGACAAGGCGCAGGTTCTCGGCATTCCATTGGCCGAAATCTTTTCGACATTGCAGGCGCAGTTTGGCTCGAGCTACATCAATGACTTCAACCTTTATGGCAAGGTTTACCGGGTCATTATTCAGGCGGAGTCCCGCTACCGGAACACGATAGACGATATCAACCGGCTTTATATCCGGAGTGCCAAGGGTGACATGGTGCCCTTGCAGACGCTCGTTCAGGTTAAATCTATCCTCGGCCCGTTGGCGATCA
>CALIBP010000141.1 GCA_938048165.1 uncultured Alphaproteobacteria bacterium
TCCAGAAAATGCCTTTTTGGGCACGTCGACCATAGGGCAGGCATGGGAATGTAATAGAGGGTTTCGGGAAAATAACGGTAGGTGCCTCGCTGTCATAGTTCCCAAGAATGGTTATCTGCGATCTGGTGGTGATAGCTGGAAATGCGAACGCGGGTTTCGAGCTACCAAAAATAAATGTATCGCCGTTGCTGTCCCTGCCAACGCCTATTTTGTGGATTCTTCATATGGGAATGGATGGAAATGCGAGCGTGGTTATACCGCAAATGGCAAAGGTTGTTCTGCTGTGAAGGTGCCGAAGAACGCTCATCTTAATTTTTCTGGTAATGGCTGGGAGTGCAATCGACCTTACGGGAAACAAGGATCAGGTTGTACGCTGAGGTAATTGTGCGGACAGTTCGGAACTGGCCAAGTTTGCTGCGGCTGTTTTCATAGATTGAGAATTGCAGTGGCAAGCGTTCTAGATATAAAAAATTGATTTCCTTGACTTTTTTCAGCGCAGGGTCCACTTAAGCCTTGTTGATTGTCTCGCGATAGCGCGAAGCACCTGAATTGGGTGCCACGTCCCGGGACCAATAATCAAAAAATCTACCCGCTCTGGCCGCGCCCGGAACAGGGTCAAACGTCAGAAACCGTTAGCGGTGATAAAGCCGTGTGCGCCTTCTGGCATATAAGGAAACTCGTAGTGAGTATTAGTAATTTTTCGGAGTTCGGTTTAGCCGAACCCATTCAACGTGCGTTAAAAGAACGCCAACATTCTACCCCAACACCTATTCAGGCCCGTTCAATACCTGACCTTCTTCAAGGCCGGGATATGCTCGGCATCGCGCAGACAGGCACCGGTAAAACAGCCGCTTTCGCGCTCCCCATCCTTCACAATCTGGCGAAGGGGGAAGTAAATAATAATTCCCGCAACCCCCGCGCTCTGGTTCTTGCGCCGACGCGCGAGCTCGCTATCCAGATCGGGGAGGAATTTCGGCTATACAGCAAATATATGCATCTCCGTCATACAGTAATTTTCGGTGGTGTTAGCCAGAAATCACAGGTGACTGCGATTCATCGGGGGGTCGACATCCTCGTCGCAACCCCAGGTCGGTTGCTTGATCTTATGCAGCAAAAAATCGTGAGACTGGGCAATGTAAAGTACCTTGTTCTCGATGAAGCGGACCGCATGCTCGATATGGGCTTTGTCCGTGATGTCAGGAAGATTATTGCTGCCTTGCCTCATGAGCGTCAGTCGCTCCTGTTTTCCGCGACAATGCCTAGTGAAGTTGGCAAATTGTCTGGCGATCTACTCTATAAGCCGGTTCGCGTAGAGGTAACGCCGCAGGCAACGCCGGTTGAACGGATCAAGCAGTGCGTTCATCACGTGTCATCAGGCGACAAAAGTCAGCTCCTTGAAGATGTGTTGTCCGACCCTGCTTTTGCGCGCGTGATTGTCTTTTCTCGAACCAAGCACCGGGCCAATCGTGTTGCGATGCAGCTTACCAAAGCGGGGATAGAAGCGGATGCCATTCACGGCAATAAATCTCAGGGCGCCCGCCAGCGTGCCTTAAAAAGATTTCGCGACGGGGATATTCGTGTGCTTGTTGCTACAGATATTGCCGCACGGGGGATTGATGTCGATGGCATAACCCACGTCATCAATTTCGAACTCCCCAATGAGCCGGAAAGCTATGTTCATCGTATTGGGCGAACAGCGCGTGCCGGTGCTAACGGTGCCGCAATTTCCTTCTGCGACAATACAGAACGGCTTTTCTTGCGCGATATCGAAAAGCTTATTGGCAGTAAATTGAAGGTGATCGGTGATGAACCAGTTGGCGAGCCCGTTAAGCCGCCGACCAAGTCTCGCAATAATCGTGGTCGCCCAGGCCAAAGCCCCAAGAAAACACGTCACCGTGGCGGACGTGGCAAGGGCCACAGAAAAGGTGGCGCTAACCAAAATGCCGTGGACGGGCGGAAAGCAGCCGCTCGTCAGGCGGCTTAGTCGTCAGACTATTTGATTAAGGTCGGTTGGGTTTTCCGACGAAACCGGCACCAAAGCCAGCTTCGTGAGAGGCCCAGCCACCTGCGACGCGACCACTAAAGATTGACGGTCCGAGCATCGTGCCTTCAAGACCAGCACGGCCGTTGATATGGCCGCCAGCCATGCCGCAGGCTTCACCCGCAGCATAGAGCCCGTCAATAGGCTCGAAATGTTTATTGAGTATCCGGCATTTGATGTCTGTCTTGATACCACCAAAATTCTTGCGCGCCAGTGGGAAAAACTGAATGGCGTAGTATGGCGCCGTGTCAAACGGTTTGGATAGCTTTAGCGGTTTGCCGAATTCAGGTTCGTTCTCCAAACCCTGTTCGCAGGCTTTGTTGTAGCGCTCAATCTCGCCAATAAAGGTTGCAGGGTCGACATCAATTTCTTTTGCAAGATCTTCGAGGGTATCAGCGCTCTTTATGTAAGGTGAGTTTGCAAGAAGTTCTTCGACTTTATCGCGGTCGATTTGATCGCCTTCCCGATAATAGGGGTCTGCGATTTCGAGCGTTGATTTCATCTCTTTATCGACAATCGCCCAGGCATGCGGGGGAGTCTGGGCCAGCATGGCGGGGCTTGCTGAATTGCCGCCGGACAAAGCTTCATTGTGGAAACGCTTGCCTTGCTGGTTTACCCAGATGTAACCAGGAATATGGCGGCAGACGAGACCGCGCTTCTGACCTGGGTCGAGGTAATCCGGCGTTGCATAGACATAGAACCAGACGTTTTCCATATGAGTGAGATAGCCGCCTACTTCGGTGACGAGCTTGTGTCCGGACCCCGTTGACCCACGACCGGATCCCTCCATGACTTTGTATTCTTTAAATTCGGGCCGGGCTTCCAACACCATATCAATATTGGAGTTAAAGCCACCGGTTGTCACGACAACGGTCTTGCAGCTGACATCCACTTTCTCACCGGTTTCTGAATTAACACCTTCAAATCCGACAGCACGGCCGCCGTCCATCTTGATTTTTGTGATCTCGGTGTTGTTGACGATTTCTCCACCCTTATCACGGAAAGATTTTATCAGATTTGTCATCAAGCCGAGCCCGCTGCGTTCCGGACGAGTCCAGCGCATGACGGAATTGCCTTCCTGGGGTTTCATATCGACCCATTTCACACCCTGCTTTTCGGCCCAGTGATACAAATCGTGCAGCGTGTGTTCGATGTAATAGCGCGCCCACACGACATCAGTCCCCGGGCCACCCCATTTCACCCATTCACTAAAAGCAAGGTCAGGGGTGTCCTCTATACCCAATTCTTTCTGGATGGGGGTGCCAACCATACAACATCCACCGCCCGAAATGATCGCGGCACCACCAAGGTCAGTGGCTTTTTCGAATGCAATGGCTCTTGCACCTGCATCTCTGGCCTCAATACCAGCAGCCATGCCGGCGCCGCCGGATCCAATTATTGCGATATCTGTTTCATATGTTTTGACGTCGGCCATCAGTACGGTCTCCGGTTAGAAAAATGTCCTGTTTTCTCGTGGCACGAGATGAATTGCGATTGTAAGCGCCCCGAAAAGGGTCCGCTACCCCTCGGCGTTGAGTTCCTCTGGCAAAGGGGCGGCCATCAAAATAAAGGCGATCATACAGGGCTCCGTGCCGGGGTTCGTCCAGTTATGGACAGTGCCGCGCTGGACGAGGACATCTCCAGCCTTGAGGTGAACAATCTCGCCATCGTCCAGTTCCATATCGATTGCGCCTGACATAACAACCGCATAATCGAGGCTTGCGGGTCGGTGATTTCGGGGCGCGACGCCGGGCTCGAAACGAGAGATGCGAAAGACGGTACCGTTTGGCACAGTGGTCGCTTCGACGTCTGCAGAGATGTCGTTGATCGATGTCAGGTCCGCGGGCGTTTGGTCTGTCGCCCATAT
>CALIBP010000142.1 GCA_938048165.1 uncultured Alphaproteobacteria bacterium
GTGTGTTTGGGTCTGGTTCTGTGGTCTTGTGAGGGGGAGTGATTCATCCTACCCAGAGCCACCATTTGAACATATCAATCCTCATAGAGCACATTCGCCTTCTTCCTGAGACGCCACCTTTGACAGTTGCGCTAGAACGGGAAATTGGGATCGGTGCAGGGTACCCACTCTTTTCGGACTGATCCAATCGATAGTTAGTTTGCGATCGACTAGGTCGGCGTGGCCTGCACGAAAAACTGAAAGGGAAGGCATTGCGTAACGGAGGTCTGCTTCTCCGTCCCTTGACAAAAGATACTGCAGTGCAATCCAATATCAAACCTAGGCTCGAAGCAGGCTGCCGCCGAATTGAATCTCCGGTGGAGGTCAGTAGCCTGGAAGGGCGCATTCTTGGCCTGCTAGCGCGAGACAGAGGTCAAAAGCAAAGATTTGTGAGGCGGTTGTCAGTTTGGTGCCTATTCTGCGGTGGCCCGCTGCGTTCCGGAATTGAGCGCCTGATTGCTTTCTGCGGTTACTTAGTTCGTATTGCATTGCACGGCACATATACGGCACATAAATTTATTAAATATAATAAAATCAAAGAGGTACTCAAAAATACTTCAGGCTCATAACCTGAAGGTCGTAGGTTCAAATCCTACTCCCGCAACCAAAAGCTGATTAGTAATCAGATACTTAAAGGTCGCCTTCGGGCGGCCTTTTTGTTTGGGCATCTGTTTGTGGAAGCGCTGTGGACGCAAGTGACGGGAAAGCGGGGTGTGTCAGCTAAGGCATTTCGAGTTGAACACCTGAGAAGGCACAAACTCTACTCGATACCTATAGCTTGCAGTACATGCGAAAGCCGGTCGTTTACAGATTCTGCTGCTTGTGGTGGCTTTCAGCTCCAAAAAACGGGCATGGTAATTGTGTGCAGCGGCGGGAAGAGGTTGTTCGCTGCTCGTTACACTAATGATTGCGATTCGAGATGCGTTTGACTGTCCGGTTCTGTGTCGCGGGCGCGCAAAATGAGACCGCTGTTTCTCTGAAAGCTGAACACAGGACTTTAACGAGTTGCCACTCCCTCCCCCTGATTACAGCCACGGCTGGTTGAATTATCTCAAAGCCTCCCCATATATTAACAATACATGAAAGCGATTTCTGATCGAGCGGGCAAGCGACCTGCACTTGAAATCGCCGTGTTCCATCAAGAAAATTCAGACGTCCCGGCAAAATCGCCGTGATTTTTGGGAAAGGTGCCGATGAACTCGCGCACGACGACCACTGTGGTGGCGTTTGCTCATCCTTTCGAACTGGCCGGTTGTCCCGGCGCATTGCCTGCAGGACAATATCCGGTCATCGCTGAAGATGAACTTATCCAGAGCCTAAGCTTTGAAGCATATCGAAGAACCGCGACCTTCCTTGTGAAGGAAAGCCCGGGTCTCACGAAGTTCTTTCCAATACGCCAAGAGGACCTTGATCGGGCCCTTGTCGAGGATCGCGCCCTTTCAGAACGAATTCATGACAGCGTGGCGGCGCTTTCTCCGCCGGAGGATGAATTATGAATAACTTTAAATGGCTTAAATCAGGAATTTATGGCTTCGTGGTCGGTGCGATCACGATTCCGATCATCGGCTTCGGCTGGGGCGGATGGATAAGCACTGGGACCGCAGATGAAGCGGCCAGAGCCTTCGCCAACGACGAGATCACCCGCTCGATGGTGCCGGTCTGCCTGGAAAGGGCCGCATCCGATCCGCAACGGCTGGCCAAACTGACTGGACTTCAAGCCGCGCAAGGGTTCACACGTCGCAACGCGATGATGGCCACTGGCTGGGCGACTATACCTGGGTCCGATACACCCGACCGGAAACTGGCGGACGCCTGCATCGAAAGACTTGACCTTGATGCTTCGTAAGGCAGCCCCCTTTCCCGGCGTGGCTGTGGCTGGTGATTGCCCGGCCAGGCATTCGTGGAAGCCCGGTCAAACGAACGCCCCACGACTTGCTAGATTTGTTCTGGGTTTGGTTCTGTTGATGTTCGCGACCCAGGCTTCCGCACAATCCACGGCCATATCCATACCTGAAAACGCCCACGCCAAGAGGTACGGCGACGGATGGGAATGCGATACGTCCTTCAGACCTGACGGCGATCAATGTGTCGCCGTAGTCGTTCCCAAAAACGCCTATGGTATCAATCACGCCTATGGCAAGGGCTGGGAATGCCATCATGGTTTCAAGGAAACCAACGAAACAAACTGCGTAGAAGTTGTCATCCCCGAGGGTGGATACCTCGATTCCCTTGGCGAACGCTGGCGCTGTCTGCGCGGGTTCGAAAAGGTGGGCGAGACCTGTCGCAAGGTCGCTATTCCCCCAAATGCTTATCTCGAACGCTCTATTTATGGAACCGAATGGCATTGCGAACGTGGGTACGCGGCCAGCGAAGGCAAATGCGTTGCGATCAACGTTCCGAAGAATGGCTATCTGAACCCACGACGCTATGGGCAGCCTTGGGTTTGCGAGCGCGGTTTCTATGAAAACGAAGGTAAATGTGACCCCGTCATCGTCCCTCCGAACGCCTATTTCGACGGTTCATCGTCCAATTCTGGGTGGGTGTGCGCGCGCGGATACGCGAAAGTCTCTGGCGGCTGCGACCTGATAATTCTGCCCGAAAACGCGCATCTGGATAACGCGGGCAATCGCTGGACCTGCGATCGAAATTTTCGGCTCAAAGAAGGGCGTTGCGTCCTGAGGCGCTAGTCTTAGGTGCTGCGTGGCTGCTCAAAAAGGAAGAGAACATGAACTCTACAAATCTCAACTCGAGAACACCTCTTAAAAACATCCGTGTTGCCCAAGGGCCGCCTGCGGATAGGTCGGCAAGCTTGTCTAACGTGATCGATACGCCTGTCGTGCGTGCGCCGTCGGCAATTGTGTATTGTGAAGGCAACTTCGCAAAAATCGACGGTAAGACTGCCAATGGACTCGTCCGGCATTCTCAGGCCTATCGCATTCATTCGGTCATCGACAGTGACAAGGCCGGACAGGATAGCGGTCTTGTTCTGGATGGAACCGCCAATCACATCCCGCTAT
This sequence comes from uncultured Alphaproteobacteria bacterium, assembly GCA_938048165.1. Classification (GTDB taxonomy): domain Bacteria; phylum Pseudomonadota; class Alphaproteobacteria; order MPNO01; family UBA2964; genus UBA2964. The sequence continues at coordinate 3,057 of CALIBP010000142.1, forward strand.
TTTGTGATCTGGAAACGGCAGTTTGTAGCGGCATAGAGGTTCCGGACACGCTGATATACGGCATGGCTCCGTCGACGGGCAAACTGTCTGCCAAGGATCGCGAAGTCATCTTGGGTGCCATTGCCTATGGCATGAATATTGTCAGTGGCCTGCACGAATTCCTAAGCGACGATCCGGAGATCACAGAGGCTGCCAAAGTAGGTGACGTTTCTATCCGTGACATCCGCAAACCGCGCCCTGCCAAGGATATGCGCCTGTTTGATGGTTCGGTGTCGCGTGTCAACGCCATCTGCATCGCCGTCATGGGGACCGATTGTGCAATCGGCAAGCGCACAACGGCTACCGTTCTGGCCGGAGCTTTGAACGCTAAAGGCGTCAAAACTGTGCTGGTTGGAACGGGCCAGACAGGATTGATGCAGGGCGCCCGCCATGGGATCGCAATGGATGCAATCCCACCACAATTTTGCTGCGGCGAACTGGAACGTGCAATCGTCGAAGCCGCTGATACGGAAACCCCAGACGTCATCCTGATCGAGGGGCAGGGCGCACTTAGCCATCCAGCATTCTGCACGTCCGCCTTCATCCTGCGCGGCAGCCAACCTGACGCGGTCATTCTTCAGCATGCACCGAAGCGTGCGCATCGCTGCGATTTTCCCGATATGGCAATGCCGACCCCGTCGTCGGAAATTGCCCTGATCGAAGCTTTCTCGGACACCAAGGTGATCGGGGTGACGCTGAACCATGAAGGCATGGCCGACGAAGAGATTGATGCTGCGATAGCGAGGTATTCCGACCAACTGGATCTTCCCGTCACCGATGCGCTTGCCCGTCCCGTCTATGATTTGGTTTCGATGGTTCGCGATGCTTTTCCAGTGTTGCAGCCCAGCCGTAGTTCGAAACGGTTATGACCTTCGCGCCCCGCATCGACGTTGAGCTTAACAAAATACGCCACAACACGCGTATACTGGTCCAGCGGCTACACCCGCTTGGGATCAATGTGATTGGCGTAACCAAAGCGGTGTGCGGGCACCCAGAGATTGCCAAGGCCATGCTTGCTGGAGGTGCGCGCGGCTTGGCCGATGCGCGGATCTGCAATGTCGAAAGAATGCGGCGGGCGGGCATCACGGCCCCCATCGTGATGATACGGCCGCCGATGCTCAGCCAAGTTCGCGAGGTAACAGATACCTGCAGCGCAAGTTACAACTCGGAATTTGAAACGATCGCGGCCTTGGGTGCGGCCGCACATGAGAAAAGAATGGATCACTGCGTCATTCTGCTGATCGAGATGGGGGACCTGAGGGATGGAATTCTGCCCGATGATCTGGACGCACTCGTGGCCCGGATTATCGATTTGCCGGGTATTGCCTTGAAAGGAATTGCAACCAACTTTGCCTGCCTCGGTCGAGAAGAGCCCGACCATCTTACGATGGCAGCCTTTTCGGCCCTCGCTGATGACGTCGAAAGCGCGTATGGGCCGTACATGGAAACTGTTTCTGGTGGAAGCTCAGTGAGCTTACCATGGGCTCTGAGATCGTTCAAAAGGGGGCGCATCAATGAACTCAGACTGGGTGAGGCGATCCTTTTGGGGATTCATCCAACAACGGGGAACCCAATCCCCGGACTGCACACGGATGCGTTTTCGCTCACTGCTGAAGTGATTGAAGCAAAGGATAAAACTTCCTACTGCAGCAGACCTCGGGTCTCTCCGAAAACCATATCTCTGCGATTGGTCCCCGATCACGCTGAAAGCATCCGGGTAAACCTCGCCGTCGGATATCAGGACACCGATATTGCTGGATTAACATTCCCGGAAGGGATCGTGCTGGCAGGGGCGACGAGCGACCACACCGTCGTCGAAACCAATGATCGCGGCATGCGACCCGGCAATGAAGTGAACTCCCGGCCAAACTACAGCGCATTGATGCGCGCTATGGCCGCGCCTGACGTTTCAGAAGTCATGCATAGTGCATGCAATGCATCGTCACGCGGGCCTAAAGGGCCCATCCGACCAACACCTTCTTTGGTCGCAATTGATGGAGGTTATGAATGACTAAGATACACCTGATCAAAGATCCGACCATTCAAGCTGCCAACGACGTGCCCAAGAAACGCAATTGTTTACGCTGTAACGCATTTTTTGAAAGCGAAAGCTTTGGTAACCGCATTTGTGGCCAGTGCAAGTCGACAACAGCGTGGCGCAACGGCGTTGCATTTGCCCCAGGAACGTCTAGTCGGCGATAAATCTAACTTTCCAAAGGTTCTAAGAAGATGCGGGCCTAGATTACGAACTCAACCCAAACGCCGAGTTTGATAATTGGTGGTTGTTGGTCTCGTTCCTT
>CALIBP010000143.1 GCA_938048165.1 uncultured Alphaproteobacteria bacterium
GTGAAATCGCCTCAATTCTTGGTGTCGAGAATAATCAGGTGCGGGTTTATGCGCTGGATGTCGGTGGCACTTTCGGTACCCGCAATCGGCTGTTTGTCGAGTTCCCGCTCGTGGCCTGGGCATCAAAGAAAGTGGGCCGTCCGGTCAAAAATACTGTCGAGCGGTCTGAAGCTTTTGTCAGCGACTATCAGGGGCGTGATCTGATCGTTGATATGGAGTTGGCCCTTGATGCAGACGGGACATTCCGAGCGTTGCGGTCATCCAACATCAGTAACGTTGGCGCACATTGTGTGTCGCTGTCACCGCTCTCCAAAGGGTCCGGAATTATCACCGGATCCTATCGTATTCCGCTGGCGCATTTGCGGTCCCGCGCGACATTTTCGAATACGCCGCCAACCAATGCCTATCGCAGTTCCGGTCGTCCGGAGATCATTTACTGTGTGGAGTGTATGGTCGAGAAAACCGCGCGGATGCTTGGTTTCGATCCCATTGATTTGCGCCGCAAGAATCTAGTCACAGATGAGGAGATGCCGTACAAAAACGCTGTCGGGATGAATTACGACAGCGGCAAGTACGAAAAAAGCCTCGACATGGTGATGGCGCTCAATGACTGGGACGGATTTGACGCTCGTAAGGCAGAAGCGAAGTCGCGTGGAAAAATTCTTGGCCGGGGCGTGGCGCATTATGTCGAAAGCTCGATTGGCACTCCGGTTGAGCAGGCTGAGCTGCATGTCCGCGTAGAGGACGACTGGCTTGATCTGGTGATCGGAACACAGCCGAGTGGTCAGGGTCATGAAACAAGCTTCGCGCAGGTGGCGTCAGAGTATCTCGGACTGCCGGTAGAACAGGTCAATGTCATTGTGGGTGATACCGATATTGTTAAGGTTGGCGGTGGCTCACATTCCGGTCGTTCGATGAGGATGGCGGGCACCGTGATTGTGAAAGCCTCTGAAACGATGATCGAAAAGGGTAAGCGTATCGCCGAGCATGTGTTTGAAGCGTCGCACGAGGATATCGAATTCAAGGATGGCTTTTTTGCCATTAAGGGAACCGACCGTCGCCTCAATCTCATGGAACTTGGCGCTGAAGCCGCAAAGATTGATTTGCCGGAGGAGCTCTCTGATGGGCTGTCGGTGATCGAAGATAATGAGATGCATACGCCTGTCTTCCCGAATGGCTGTCATATCTGCGAAATTGAAATCGATGAGGATACCGGCGCGCCGCAGATCGTTCGCTATGCAGCGGTTGATGATGTTGGGCGGGCGATTAACCCGTTGATTGTCGATGGCCAGACCCATGGCGGAATTGTTCAGGGTGTCGGTCAGGCAATGTGGGAAGAATGTGTGTTTGATGATGATGGTCAGCCGCTTTGCGGATCCTTTATGGATTACGGCATGCCGCGGGCCGATCATTTCCCGCATTTCGAAACAGCGTTGAACGAAGTCCCGTCACCAACCAATCCCCTCGGCGTGAAGGCCGGCGGTGAAGGCGGGACGACTCCAGCTCCGGCGGTGATTACCAATGCCGTGGTGAATGCGTTACAAGACTATGGTGTTGAACATATAAAAATGCCGCTAACGCCGCTTAAAATCTGGCAGGCGATGCAGTCCGTAAGAAAAGGATAAAGGACCAAACCATGGCGACTTCAAATATCAAACTTATCGGCTTTCCAGGGACCGGTTTGCTGCCGCTTTTTGTCGGTATCGATAAAGGTCATTTCGAGGCACGCGGTGTTACCGTCGATCTCGAACGGACCCCAAGCTCGATGTATCAGGCTCAGAAGCTTGTTGCTGGTGAGTTTGATATGGCCTGCAGTGCGGTAGATAATTTTATCGCCTATCAGGAAGGCGCGGGTGAGATTGAACTTGATCGTGATCCCGACCTGTTCGTCTTTATGGGTTCTACCCAGATTGAGCTTTCTTTTGTTGTCGCTGAAGGCATCAACTCATTTGAGGACCTCAAGGGCAAAACCCTGGCGATGGATGCGCTGGCCACCGGATTTGCGTTCGTGCTGTACCGCATGCTCGATAATGCCGGTCTGACATCAGACGATTATGAATTGGTTTCTGTTGGCGCGACGCCACATCGTTGGGAATCTGTGCAGAAGGGCGAACATGCAGGCACGCTTCTGATTGAGCCTTTCACCGGGCAAGCGCGCGCGGCTGGCTATACAATTCTGGAAAGCAGCTTGCAGACCTTTACCAACTATCCCGGACAAATGTTCGGGGCGATGCGTGGTTGGGCTAACGAAAACCGCCCCGCGATGATTTCCTTCATTCAGGGCTATCTCGATGCACTCGACTGGACACTTGATCCGGCGAACAAGACAGAGGCTGCGACAATTCTTGTTACGAATATGCCGCAAATGCCTGAAAAGGGCGTTGCTCCGGCGCTTGAGAAACTTCTGTCGCCGAAAACCGGACTGGTCCCGATGGGCACTATTGATATGGACGGCCTTAAAACAATTCTTGAAGTTCGTAGCCAATATGCGCCGCAGGGCAAGCAATTGACCGATGTCGAAAAATATCTCGATCTCAGCTTCTATGAAGAGGCGGTAGCCGGACGATAAGAAGCCGGTAAAATGACGCTAATGCACTAATTACAGGAGCGCGCCGGTCATGGCTTTCGATTATTCAACGGTATTTCGTCCTGGGTTGCCGCCTGCTGCCAAGCGCTGGTCGGGATTTCCGAAATATAATTTCGTCGGTGGCCATAATGATGGTGCGGCTGTTCCGGTGCAGGATTTTATCGATGCCGCCGCATCAGTTCTGAAACGGGAAGGTACAACCCTCGCCACCTATAGTCTGGAAAGCGGTGCGCAGGGCTATTTGCCTTTGCGAGAGTTCTTGGCCGACTACCTCCATAAGACGACGGGCATGTTACAGACCGCGGATGACATCCTGATGGTGTCCGGGTCACTGCAGGCGCTCGATCTCGTCAATGATGTGCTCCTCGCAAAAGGCGACACTGTCATTCTTGAGGAAGCCGCCTATCAGGGGGCGATTCAACGATTTAACCGCCTCGGGGTAGAGGGTGTTGGCGCGCCACTTGATGATGAAGGGGTCCGCGCCGATACGTTGAGCAATATTCTTGATGACATGAAGCAGAAAGGCGTTAGGCCGAAATATCTTTATGTCGTCCCGACCGTCCAGAACCCCACAGGCACGGTGATGTCCGAGGGACGTCGTCTGGAACTGTTAAATCTGGCGCGCAAATTTAACGTGCCGATCTTCGAAGATGATTGTTATGCCGATCTCACTTTTGACGGAACGCGGCCCCGGGCCATCCGTGCCTTGGATGAAGATGGCCGTGTTATCTTCTGCGGCACATTTTCCAAGACCATCGCACCTGCCCTGAGGGTTGGCTATCTGGTTGCTGAATGGGACATCCTGTCGCGGATGCTGGCCGTTAAACGCGATGGCGGTTCGGGAGCGCTGGAACAGATGGTATTGGGCGAGTACTGCCCCGACCACTTTGAAGATCATGTC
>CALIBP010000144.1 GCA_938048165.1 uncultured Alphaproteobacteria bacterium
CGGTCAGACTCAGCTTTTGTCATGCTCGTGGGATAATTTTTGGGAATTATATAACGCCCTTTTTCGTTTATCAGGCGTGCCCATTTCAGGGGTGGGTTGGTAATAAATGCATCTAGGGTAACTTCGTTATCGAGGATGAGGACCGTAAAACAGTCGGGAAATAACTGATCGATTTGTTCGGCGATTTTCATAGTGAGCTTTCTTTTTAGAGATCGAGTTGTGGTTGATTGGTTTCGAGCTCGAGGAGGAATGATTTGGTCCTGATACCACCGGCACCGGTATATCCGGTTAGTTTGCCCCCCGGGCCAACAATGCGGTGGCAGGGAATGATGATCGGAACCGGATTGCGGCCACAGGCAGTGCCGACGGCTCTGGGTGATGAGGAGAGGTTTCGAGCAACCTCGCCATAGGTCAAGGCTTCACCGTAGGGGATTTCAACCATCTGTTGCCAGACCCGTTTTTGGAAGGGGGTCCCTTTGGGATTAAGTGGGATGGAAAATGTTTTCAGCGCGCCCGCGAAGTAGTTTTCGAGTTCATCGCGGGCCGAAGAGAGGAGTGACGAGCTTTCTTCCTGCCGCGCTCTGCGCCAATCCAGCTCTATGATAGCGCCGTCTTGTTCAATGAGGGCAAGGGGTCCGATCGGGGAGTTTACGGTGCATTCCGGCATCTGAAAGATCAGGTTGTGGTCTTAAGGTAGGATGTTAACGCGTCCGGTTCGGTGATTGGCAGAGAGCAGGTCATCCCAACGCAGACATACGCCGTGGCAGCGCCGCCCACCTGGTCTTTTCCGGAGGCGGGGTGGCCATCTGGGAGGGAGTCCTTTGGGCTGATTACCGAGATGATCCTGTTCATGACGTTGACGGCATAAATTGCGTCGAGGAGAGACCGGCAATCGGCGCTGTCGCGTTCTCCGATAATGGCAATCTGGACGCCGCGCTGCAGCAATTCGGCGGAATTCATTAAGGCCGTAAATGGGAAAAAATTCTTAGATAACTCTCCGGAGAACGCATGTATGGTTTGGTCCGCGCGATCACGGTATGCGGTGTTGCCTGTGAGGTAATATAGTCGGGCAAGATTGGCGACCATGACACTATTGCCGGCGGGGGTCGCATTATCGGCAGCGGATTTGGTACGAACGATCAGGGCCTCCGCATCATCCGCGGTAAAGAAATAACCGCCATCTTCCTTGTCCCAAAACTGGGTATCGACAATCGTAACCCAGCCTTCTGCCGCAGCGAGCCCATCATCGGCGCCGGTAATTTCGTAGAGAGCAATCCCGGCGCGGATCATACCGGTATAATCATCGAGGGTCGCAGCGTGATTAACCTTGCCATCGCGATAGGCGTGAAACAGCTTGCCGTTCTCGTTCATGGTTTCAAAGACAAAATCAAAGGCGCGCTGGGCTGCGTCTATCCAGGCTTTGTGACCGAATGCTTGGCCGGCGTGGGCCATGGCGGAAATCATCAGACCGTTCCAGTCGGCGAGTACCTTGTCATCCCAGCCGGGGCGAATGCGTTTGTCGCGCTCTGCCATTAACAGGTCACGGCACTTGGCAAGAATATCTTCTTCTTGAGCGGAATAGGGCCGGTCATTGTTGGTTCGGTTCAGGATGGTTTTGCCTTCCCAGTTTCCTGTTGGGTGAACATCATAGGCTTCGATGAAAAGTAGCGCGTGTTGGTCGAGGATGGTTTCGATTTCGGTCTGGTTCCAGACATAAAACTTGCCTTCTTCGCCTTCGCTATCGGCATCCAGCGTAGCGGCGAATCCGCCACCCTCGGCGATCATTTCCCGGAGCACCCACTCGACAGTTTCTTGCGCTCTCAATTTGAACAGTGGCTCGTTGGTCTCTTGCCAGGCCCAGGTCAGGAGGTCGAGAAGCTGGGCGTTGTCATAGAGCATTTTCTCGAAATGCGGGGCGAGCCATATGGCATCCGTGGAATAACGTGCAAATCCGCCACCGAGATGATCGTAAATACCACCCTGACACATTTTCTCTAATGTCAGCAAAACGATCTGTTTTAGATCTTCATGACCGTATCTTTTATGGGTACGCCACAGAAGCTCCAGAATAGATGGATTGGGAAATTTCGGTGCCGTGCCAATGCCGCCGTTTACTGTGTCATATTCCTGGGCAAGTCGTTGGGCAGCGCGTTCAACGATCTCGAGATCGATTTCACCGCCGCTTTCAGACAAAGCCATCTCAGAAAGTGATTCCCGTAAGGTAGAGACATTTTGGCTGATCGCGTCCTGCTTATCTGTCCAATAGCCGTGGATGGTGTTTAGGACATCGGGAAAGCCGGGCCGCCCGAATTTTGATTCCGGAGGAAAATAGGTACCGCCCCAAAACGGTTCGCCGTCCGGCGTGAGAAACATGGTAAGTGGCCAGCCGCCCTGTTGCCCTAAAAGCTGCAGGGCATGCTGGTATATAGTGTCGAGATCCGGGCGCTCTTCGCGATCAACCTTGATGTTGACGAAGAGCTCGTTCATTTGCGCGGCGATGTCTTTATTTTCAAAACTTTCATGCGCCATGACATGGCACCAGTGGCAGGCGGCATATCCGACTGAAAGCAATATTGGTTTATTTTTGGCCTTGGCTTCTTCCAGCGCTTCTGGTCCCCAAGGTTGCCAAGCGACGGGATTGTCTGCGTGCTGCAGAAGATATGGACTTGTTTGATCGGCGAGGCGGTTTTGGGCCATTTACTTGCTCGTTCTGGGATTGGTGAGATATTGGGTACCGTAGAGGAGCCCCCGATTTGACGCAATTAATCTCGCCTCAGGGCGAGGTTTCTCTTGTCGAAATCGTGCGGCTGAGCAATTTTGGCAAAATGACGAATGACACGATTTTCGCACTATCGAGTGGAAATGGGGTATCCGGGCTTGCGGTAATCCGAATTTCAGGGCCAGAGAGTGGTCCTATCCTGCAATCGCTTTCCGGCGGATCATTGCCTATGCCCCGGCATGCTACGAGGGTGTCATTGCGTGACCCCGATAATGGGGAAGTGCTGGATGATGGTCTCGTGCTGTGGTTTCCGGGTCCAGCGAGTTTCACTGGGGAAGACATTGTCGAGCTTCATATTCATGGTGGGCGGGCAACGATTGACGCGGTGAGCTTCGCGTTGAGTGGCTTTGAAAATTGTCGTTTGGCGGAACCCGGCGAGTTCAGCCGCCGGGCCTTTGATAATAACAAGCTGGATCTGGCCGAAATAGAGGGGCTAGCGGACCTTATTGCGGCCGAAACCGAGGCACAACGCAAGCAGGCTTTAAGGCAGCTGTCGGGGGGCATTAGTGAGGTTTACGAGAATTGGCGTGAGGCTTTGTTGCGGTTATTAGCGCATGCAGAAGCGGCGATTGATTTCCCTGAAGAAGATTTACCGGACAATCTGATTTCTGACACTAAACACAATATGTTGGGTATTTCTGAAAGCATAACACAATATATATCGGATAACCGGCGCGGTGAGCGGCTTCGTGATGGGTTTCAGATTACCATTGCTGGACCCCCAAACGCTGGTAAATCGAGTCTTTTGAACGAGTTGGCGCAACGCGATGTCGCTATTGTTTCAGAACAGGCGGGCACGACCCGTGACGTGATTGAGGTGCGGCTGGATCTTGGAGGATATCCGGTAACGATCGCTGACACTGCGGGTATGCGAACGACGACAGAAACAATCGAGGCGGAGGGGGTTCGGCGTGCGCGAGATCGGGCGGAATCGTCAGATATTACTATTTTTGTTGTGGATGCTTCACTAGACAAAGCTAATGCAGAAATCCTGAAAATGGCCCAGCCCGGTGATATCGTGGCCTTTAACAAGTCCGATCTTCTTGGTTTTCCGGCACCCACCCCGAAGATTCCAGATGTCGATACGTTATCAGTATCAGTGAAGACCGGGCAGCATCTCGATAAATTGATCCATAGCGTTACAGAGAGGGTAATATTGTCACTTTCGGACAGCGCGGGGCCGCCGCCTTTGACGAGATTGCGGCACCGGGAAGCGTTGGAAGATTGCCGCTCAGCCCTTCTAAGGGGATTGGAAGCACCAGAGTCAGAGCTGATGGCCGAAGATTTACGTCTTGCCGCCCGGGCCCTCGGCCGCATTACCGGCAGAGTTGATGTTGAAGACGTTCTGGATGTTATTTTTGGCGAGTTTTGTATCGGGAAATAAGGCGTGGGAGTGTTTCACGTGAAACATTCTGATAATGCCGGTTTTCTTTGACATAGAAGGGAGACGCTTCTAAATACCCGTGATGGATAAGTATGATGTCATTGTTATAGGTGGTGGGCACGCTGGCTGTGAGGCAGCGGCGGCTTCCGCGCGCCTCGGCGCGTCCACGCTTTTACTTACTCACAAAATTGAGACGATAGGTGAAATGTCCTGCAATCCTGCTATTGGCGGGCTTGCCAAGGGTCATCTTGTTCGTGAGATAGATGCGCTGGATGGTGTGATGGGCCGGGTTATCGACCGAGGCGGGATTCAGTTTCGTATTTTGAACAAGAGCCGGGGTCCCGCGGTGCGGGGACCGAGAGCACAGGCCGATCGGAAGCTTTATCGCGAAGCGATGCAGGCAGAGCTGCGGGAGCAGGAACACCTTTCCATTCGTGCCGGCGCTGTCGAAGATCTGAAGTTTGGTGCGGGCGGCACGATTTCCGGTGTTTGCTTGCTGGATGGCGCGGAGATTGAATGCGGACGCGTTATCCTGACGACCGGGACGTTCTTGCGTGGTGAAATTCATATCGGGGAAGAAAGACGGCCGGCGGGTCGGGTCGGTGAGGCACCCTGCCTGGGCCTGTCGAAAACACTTGATGCAGCCGGGTTTGTGCTCGGGCGGCTCAAAACCGGGACCCCGCCGCGGCTGGATGGCCGGACGATTGACTGGCAAAGCCTTGTCGAACAAAAGGGTGATCCAGTACCTGTACCGTTTTCGTTTATGACTGAGGCTATTACGACGCCGCAGATCAATTGCCACATAACGGGGACGACACAGGCAGGCCACGAAATTATTCGCGCTAACCTTGATCGGGCGCCGATGTATTCCGGGCAAATTGAGGGAACCGGACCGCGCTATTGTCCTTCGATTGAGGACAAGGTGGTGCGATTTGCGGATAAGGAGCGCCACCAGATCTTCCTTGAGCCTGAAGGGCTTGATGATGACACGGTTTATCCCAACGGAATTTCAACCAGCCTGCCGGAAGATGTGCAGCTGGCCTTTCTTAAAACGATACCGGGGCTTGAGTCGGCAGCGGTTATCAGACCGGGCTATGCTATCGAATATGATTATGTTGATCCGCGGGAGTTGAAGCCCACCCTGGAAACCCGCAAGATTTCTGGTCTGTATTTCGCGGGTCAAATTAATGGCACAACCGGCTACGAAGAGGCCGCTGCGCAAGGGTTAATGGCCGGGCTCAACGCAGCACTTGCCTGTAGTGGTAGTGATCCCTTCGTTTTGGATCGAGCAGACGCCTATATCGGTGTCTTGATCGACGATCTTATTTCGAGAGGAACATCGGAACCCTATCGTATGTTTACCTCGCGTGCGGAATATCGGCTTCAGCTGCGGGCTGACAATGCCGATCAGCGTTTAACGCCTAAAGGTATAGCTGTTGGCTGTGTTTCATCAGCCCGTGCCGCTCGGTTTGAAGAAAAGGCGCATGCCCTGCGAACAGCGCGCGAGCAGCTGTCAAATCTTGTCACGGGGCCAAAGGCACTGACCGACCTCAATATGGTCGTTACCCAGGATGGCAAGAAGCGGTCGGCAACACGTTTGTTGGCCTATCCAGAGATAACGATGGAGCGTTTGGCTGCGCTATGGCCGGAATTGGCGGAAATGCGTCCAGATGTTGTCGAGCAGATGGAAATCGAAGCGCGATATGCGACGTATCTTGAGCGTCAGAGCGCCGATATCGAGGCATTTCGGAGAGATGAGGCGCTGGAAATTCCTCCCGATCTTGATCTGGATATGGTTGGCGGGCTGTCAAACGAAGTGCGCGAAAAATTAAAAGTCGCGCGGCCGACCAGTTTCGGTGCGGCGGCACGGATCTCCGGCGTGACGCCAGCTGCACTGACCGCTTTGTTGCGCTATGTTCGTCGTCGCGAACAAGTCGCTGTCTGATAGTCCAGTATGAGTGTCGCGCCGCTGACGGCGGAGCAGTTCGCTGAGAAAGTAAATGTTTCACGTGAAACATTGGGCAATCTGCAGCGATATGCTGACCTTCTTGTTAAGTGGCAGAAATCCATCAATCTCGTAAGCGGAGACACGCTAAACGATTTGTGGTGTCGGCATTTCTGGGATTCTGCCCAGCTGGTGCCGTTAGTGCCGACAGATGCCCGTGTGCTTATGGATATTGGCAGTGGTGCCGGGTTTCCTGGGCTTGTTTTGGCGATAATGCTTGATATTGAAGTAAACCTTGTTGAATCGTCGGGAAAGAAAGTAGCGTTTTTGCGAGAGGCGGCGCGTGTTAGCGGTGCCTGCGTTAAACTGCATCATGGTCGAATCGAAAGGTTATCGCTGCCGAAAAGCGATCTGATAACGGCGCGGGCGCTTGCGTCCTTGGATCGGTTAGTTGAGTTTGCCGTTCCGAATCTCAGGCCACACGGGAGCTGCTTGTTTTTAAAAGGCGCGCGCGCGGAGGAAGAATTGACCGAAGCACTTAAAAAACGGAGTATGACGGTAGAGCGCATTCAGAGCGCTACCGACCCTAAGGGGGTTATTCTTTCAATACGGGACATATCGCGTGACGGATAACGTAAATCCTTTGGAACCTAATGAAACTGCGGAAGAGACGGGGGCAAAGCGCCGCGGCCGCATTTTGGCTGTTGCCAATCAAAAAGGCGGCGTTGGAAAAACAACAACGGCGATTAACTTGTCTACCGCCCTGGCGGCTGTCGGCCGGCGCGTAATTTTGTTTGATTTGGATCCCCAGGGAAACGCATCAACCGGCGTGGGTGTTGACCGTAACGCTGCTGAAATCGGCAGCTATGAAGTCTTGATCGACGGCGCTTCGATAAAAGAGGCTATTGTCGAAACAGAGGTTCCGAATCTTTCGTTGGTGCCAGCGTCAATCGATCTGTCCGGCGCAGAGCTTGAACTCGTTGATATAGAGCGCCGGGAATTTCGCTTGAAGCGAGCTTTCGAAGAGTTTGCGGGTGAGTATGACTACGTTCTTATCGATTGTCCGCCCGCGTTGGGACTTCTCACATTGAACGCCCTTGTTGCGTCAGACGGGGTTCTTGTTCCATTGCAATGCGAATATCTGGCTTTGGAAGGGCTTAGTCAGCTGGTGAGAACGGTAGAACGAGTGCGCGATGCGTTTAATCCCGATCTCGGAATTCAAGGTATTGTTCTGACCATGTATGATGCGCGCAATAATTTGAGCAACCTCGTGGCGGATGATGTCCGATCCTATTTTGGGGACGTTGTGTATAGTACTCATATTCCCCGCAATGTAAGGGTTTCGGAGGCACCCTCGCATGGCAAGCCGGTATTGTTGTATGATTTTCAATGTTCGGGCGCGCAGGCATATATTCATCTTGCTGGCGAGGTCTTGCGCCGCGAAGAAGGAGCACTGTCATGAACCCACCTAAATCCCGCACCCAGCTTGGCCGCGGCCTGTCAGCCCTTTTAGGCAATGAAGCGGTAGAAATACCTAAAACAACGCGAGGAGATGGTAGCAATACCGTGGGATCAGGCTATTCGCTCATGCCGATCGAGTTTTTAGTGCAGAGCCCGCTTCAGCCGAGACGGATATTTGCTCAGGACGATATCGATGCTCTGGCTAAATCTATTCGTGAACGCGGGATATTGCAGCCGATATTGGTTCGGCCAAATCCACAGAATGCCGATCAATATGAAATCATCGCTGGTGAACGACGGTGGCGGGCCGCTCAAGCGGCGCAGCTTCATGAAGTGCCTGTCATCATTAGAGAGCTAAACGATGAAGAGGTGCTGGAAGTTGCTCTCATTGAAAATATTCAACGCGCTGATCTAAATGCACTTGAAGAGGCTTTCGGGTACAGAAAGTTGATTGATGATTTTAATCATACCCAGGACAGTCTTGCGACGGTGCTCGGTAAAAGCCGGAGCCATATCGCGAATACGCTGAGATTGCTTGCGTTGCCGGATGGGGTGAGGACGTTGCTGGCAGAGGGTGCTATTTCAGCCGGTCATGCCCGAGCCCTTATCGGCGCGGTAAATCCAAAAGAAATAGCGGATGAGATCGTTAAACGTGGGCTTAATGTTCGCCAGGTTGAACGGCTGGTTAAATCCACAAAATACGAGCCGAAGGCCTCTAAACGGAAATCAAAAGAAAAGGATCCAGATACCCTCGCGCTCGAGCGGTCTCTAACGGATGTATTGGGTCTTAATGTTGCAATTGATTTTGACGGCAGCGGTGGCAAGGTCAGCGTAAAATATAAAACACTCGATCAACTCGACGATATTATTCGGAGATTGAGCGACGCCGCGTAACCCGTGGAAATCACCTTAACGACTATTTTTACTCAGCGCCCTCGCGGTTGCACCCAACCGTAAAAGCGTCTGATCGCACAGGCTATCAACTGGCATGCCGGTGGTTTTGCATTGGACCTCTGCCTCAGATAGAGACATCAGGGCGTCGCCCAACCGTTTTGTCGGCCATAGCCGCACCTGCGCCCGAAAACTATCAGCCTGTTTAAAAAATACCGGTGGCCGTAAGGATTTGATGGCCATGTCAATTGACTTCCCTTCATCTACGGACCCCGATGCAAGATGCAGTCGTTGATAATGTCTTGCGACCGCCCGTAAAATACTGATTGCCGCCAAACCTTCCCGGTGCGCGCGGTCCATCAGGTGGGTCAGCCTGTCTATATTTCCCGAAGCTGAGGCGAACGCAATATCGTCGAGGGCCATCGATGCGCTATCTCCGATACAGGCAATTGCGTCATCCAATGTTACTTCACTGCCCTCACCCATATACAAACGCAGCTTTTCCAGCTCGGACCGGCTAACCATTCGATCGCTGCCCAGATTTTCAAGCAGGAAAGCCATCGCATCTGGTGAAACTCTTATGTTGGAGTCGCCCAGCGTTTCCGAGATGACGTCTCTTAGCGCTTTGCCTTCATCCGCATAGCAGGGGATTGCTGCAGCACATTCCGTGGTTTCGAAAGCTTTCCGTAGCTTTGATCTTGGCGTTAGAATCCCGGCTTCGACAATCACCAGAGCATCGCCGTAAGGATTATCGCAAAATTCCGTAAGTGGTCCGGAGATCGTATCCGTTGCGTCCCGCACGCGTACAACCCGCCTACC
>CALIBP010000145.1 GCA_938048165.1 uncultured Alphaproteobacteria bacterium
TGGCGCTCGTTGAATGTTGTCTCTAATGTAAGCGGTTGCGTCCTGTGTGCAACCCAGTCATAACGCAAATCTGATGTGTACAGTTGTTTTCCTTCGCCGACCCGACCACCGCTGGCCCCTTATTCTAGGCGCCAACCGCGACGAAATGTTGGATCGTCCCTGGCGAGTGCCCGGACGCCACTGGCCTGATCGCGAGAATGTGGTCGCTGGCATCGACGAACTCGCAGGTGGCTCCTGGCTGGGTATCAATGATGAGGGCGTGGTTGCCGGTATCCTCAACCGCAAGGATTCCCTTGGCCCCGACGAAAATCTCCGCAGCCGCGGCGAGCTGGTTCTGGAGGCGCTTGATCATACTGATGCAGTTTATGCCGTTGAAGCCATCGCCGATTTAAACCCCGCAGGCTATCGCAGCTTCAACTTGTTTGTCGCCGATAACCGGGATGCCTGGTGGCTGCGCAGCATCGGCCCCGAGGCGGAAAAAGTTGAAATTTTTGAAATCCCCGAAGGGGTATCGATGCTGACAGCCTGGGACCTCAACGCCGAGGATTCAGTCCGCACGTCCTTTCACCTGCCACGCTTCACCGAAGCTGTCCAGCCCGAGCCGGATAACCAGGAATGGCAGCACTGGGAAGAGTTGATGGGCTCGACCGATCACGCCGATGGCGCCGTCTCCGGTGAAGCCATGTTGATCCAGACGGACCGCGGGTTCGGCACCCTTTCAAGCAGTCTCATCGCGCTGGAATCTCCAGAGATTTATAACCCGCGTAAAATCTGGCGTTTTCTTGACCGTTCCGCAGAGGTACCGGCCTATTTTGACGTCGAGCTTTAACAGGAGCCGGGGTTAATTCGGGTCAGCCATAGCATTGTTGGGAATCTGCAAACTTGCTATAGCTTGCGGGCATAATGCAGCTCTCACTCTATAGGGATTTACCGTGAAAATACGCGTTCATGTCACGCTCAAGAACGGCGTGCTCGACCCTCAGGGCAAGGCCATTTCCAACGCGCTCGGTTCCCTTGGTTTCTCCGGGATCAATGATGTCCGCCAGGGCAAATTTATTGAACTCGATGTGGCTGAAAGTGACCCCGACAAAGCGCGGATGGCCGCCGATGAGATGTGCCGCAAATTGCTGGCAAACACGGTCATCGAAGACTACCATATCGATCTAGACGCATGAAATCAGCCGTCATCGTATTTCCCGGTTCGAACTGTGATCGCGATGTCCAGCTCGCGCTGGCCGCCAGCAGCGACACGCCCCCGACAATGGTTTGGCACGGCGATTCAGAACTTCCCTCTGTGGATTTGATTGTCGTTCCCGGCGGGTTTTCCTATGGCGACTATCTCCGGGCAGGTTGCATGGCGGCGAATTCGCCGGTGATGCGGGAAGTCGTGGCCAAGGCCATTGCGGGCACACCGGTTCTTGGCATTTGCAACGGGTTTCAGATCCTCTGCGAGAGCGGGTTGCTGCCCGGCGCCTTGCTCCGCAATGCCGGCCTGAGATTTGTTTGCCGCGATGTTTTATTGCGGACGGAAAACACCTCGACGATCTTTACCCAGGGCTATGATCAAAACGCGGTCATCAGAATTCCGGTAGCCCATCATGACGGCAATTACTTTGCCGATGACACGACGCTAAAAGACCTCGAAGACAATAACCGGATCGCCTTCCGCTATTGCAACGAGGCCGGCGAGCCAACCACAGACGCCAACCCCAACGGATCGGCTGCCAATATCGCCGGCATCATCAACGAGGCGGGCAATGTACTGGGTATGATGCCCCATCCCGAACGGCTGGCCGATGCTGCCCTTGGCGGCATAGACGGCAAGCGTATGTTTGATGCGCTGGCTGAAAAACTAGCGGCCTAGAAACGGAACCCACCAGTGATCGACACTGAAGCAAAAATCACCCCGGAAATTGTCGCTGAACATGGATTAAGCGAAGAGGAATATGGCCGCGTTCTCAAGATTATGGGGCGCGAACCCAACATGACCGAGCTCGGTATTTTCTCTGTCATGTGGTCCGAGCATTGTTCCTATAAATCCTCCAAGCGCTGGCTGCGCGAGCTGCCAACCAAAGCGCCATGGGTCATCCAGGGGCCGGGTGAAAATGCCGGTGTCATCGATATCGGCGACGGCATGGCGGCAATCTTCAAGATGGAAAGCCACAACCACCCGTCTTTCATCGAACCCTATCAAGGCGCGGCGACCGGTATTGGCGGTATCCTGCGCGATGTCTTTACGATGGGTGCCCGCCCGATCGCCAATCTGAATGCACTGCGCTTTGGTCAGCCGGATAATGCCAAGACGCGGCACCTGGTATCCGGCGTGGTTGCCGGTATTGGCGGCTACGGTAATTGTGTTGGTGTGCCAACGGTAGGCGGTGAATGTGATTTTCACAGCTCCTATGACGGCAATATTCTCGTCAATGCCATGACCGTGGGGTTGGCCGACCAGAACAAGATTTTCTATTCCGCTGCTGCGGGAATCGGTAATGCTGTGGTTTATGTCGGCTCTAAAACCGGGCGCGACGGTATCCATGGCGCGACCATGGCTTCCGCCGAGTTTGATGATGACTCCGAGGAAAAACGTCCGACTGTGCAGGTCGGCGATCCGTTTACCGAAAAGCTGCTGATCGAAGCCTGTCTTGAGCTGATGGCCACCGACGCCATCGTGGCCATTCAGGATATGGGCGCTGCCGGATTGACGTCCTCTTCGGTTGAGATGTCATCCAAGGGTGAGGTTGGTATCGAACTCGATATGGATCAGGTCCCGGCCCGTGAAGAGGGCATGACGACCTATGAAATCATGCTGTCCGAGAGCCAGGAACGCATGCTCATGGTACTCAAACCGGGAGCCGAAGACGCCGCCCGCAAGATTTTTGAAAAATGGGAACTCGACTTTGCCGTCATCGGTCGGGTAACCGAGGGCGAACGGCTGGTCCTAAAAGAAAACGGTACAGTCGTTGCGGATATCCCGGTGCCGCCTCTGGTTTCCGAAGCCCCGGAATATGACCGGCCGCGCAGCACACCCCCTGCACCAAACCCTATGCCAGACGTAATTCCAGCGCTCGACACACCAATTGCGGACTCTCTGCTGCAACTACTGGGTTCGCCTGATCTCTGTTCCAAACGCTGGATCTGGGAACAGTATGATCACATGGTCATGGCCGACACCGCCCAACGCCCAGGAGGCGATGCCGCCGTGGTCCGCATTCATGGCACCAGTAAAGGTCTGGCGATGACGTCAGACTGCACGCCACGCTACTGCTTTGCCGACCCCAGCGAAGGCGGCAAGCAAACTGTCGTCGAAGCCTGGCGCAACCTCACAGCCGTTGGCGCGCGCCCCCTCGCGGTCACCGATAATCTGAACTTCGGCAATCCCGAGCGCCCCGAAATCATGGCGCAGATTGCCGGTTGCGTGATGGGCATGGCGGAAGCCTGTGAAGCGCTCGACTTCCCCGTCGTCTCCGGAAATGTATCGCTCTATAACGAAACCAATGGCAGCGCGATCCTGCCAACGCCGGTTATTGGTGGCGTCGGCGTGATCGATGACCTGACAAAGATGGTCACGACTGCCTTCGCAGCCGCTGACCAGACGATCATTCTTATCGGTGACACTGAAGGCCATCTCGGGGCCTCGCTCTGGCTGCGTGAGATAGCCGGGCTGGAAGCTGGCCCGCCACCGCCAGTCGATCTCGAGCAGGAACGCCAGAATGGCGACCTCGTAAGAGGCCTCATCAATGATAGGACGATATCAGCCTGCCACGACATTTCCGGCGGCGGGCTGCTGGTTGCCCTCGCCGGTATGGCTTTGGCTGGCAATGTTGGTTGCAATATCGCCCTTCCAGATGGGCTGGACGGCCCGACAGCATGGTTATTCGGCGAGGATCAGGGACGTTACCTCCTGACCACCAGTGAGCCCGATACCGTCCTTTCCCGCGCAAAAGCGGCAAATGTAAATACTGTCGCCCTTGGCAAAACAGGTGGGACTGCGTTGACTGTTGACGGTCATCCGCCTATATCCTTGAAAGCAATGCGGGACGCGCATGAAGGCTGGTTGCCGGACTATATGGCGGCTTCCTAAGCCTGACGCCGCTCTCTGATTAAAGGACTATATGATGCCTATGGATCCCGGTGAAATTGAGCGCATGATTAAAGAAGCGCTGCCTGATGCAGATGTTAAGCTGGAAGATCTTGTCGGAGACGGCGATCACTGGTCAGCCACCGTTGTGTCTTCTGCCTTCGAAGGGAAAACCCGGGTTCAGCAGCATCAATTGATTTATGCCGCCCTGCAGGGCCGGGTAGGTGGTGAGCTGCATGCCCTGGCGCTGCAGACGTCCGCACCCAAAACGTAACGCGTTAATCCATCTTTCTTTCGCCAGCGCGGCGAGCAACTACAGGTTCATACGATGAGTGATAATCCAACATTTGACCGCATTAAGCAGAGCGTTTCCGACGACGATGTCGTGCTTTTCATGAAGGGGACACCGGTCTTTCCTCAGTGCGGCTTTTCTTCGACCGTCGTGCAGGTCCTGACCTATATGGGCGTACAATTCAAAGGCATCGACGTTCTGTCTGATCCGGAACTGCGTGAAGGCATTAAGTCCTTCAGCAACTGGCCAACTATTCCGCAGCTTTATGTTAAAGGCGAGTTTGTCGGGGGCTGCGACATCATCCGCGAAATGTTTGAAAGCGGTGAACTGATCGAGCATATGAATTCCAACGGTATCGAAGTCAATCTGCAAACTGCGGAATAATCCGTAACCGGCGGGATAACCCCGCCCAAGATTACATTCGATAAAAAATTGAAACTGGGAGGTTTCTCAATGGCATTGGTAAAAACCAAAGGGCTTGCGCATTTCACAATTCCGGTAACGGATACTGAACGCAGCCAGAAGTTCTACGAAGATATTCTTGGCATGAAAGCCATTCAGGTTAATCACAAGCGCGGCATGGTGTTTATGGATTCAGGCGGCGACTGCGTCATCCTGACCAAGACCCAGCACCCGATCAATCAGGCTGGTGAACAGGATATTCATCACGCCTGGGTCGTCGACCATGAAGATTACGAAGATGCGGTGAAAGAACTGCAGAAACGCGACGATATCAACTTCCATTTCGAGGAAGACCGTCAGGGCGGTGCCGTAAACGGCCCGCGGGCCTATTTCGAAGACCCCGATGGCAATGTCCTCGAGATTATCGACCTCACCAGCTATAAGGGCGATTGATATGGCAGCGCCAGAACTACAGGGCCTTGCCCATTTCAGCATTCCGGTCAGCGACGTCGCGGCAAGTCGGGATTTCTACGAAAACATCGTTGGCTGCAAACATCTGTTCAGCACCCCGCCAGGCACCATGTCCTTTCTCGACGCTGGCGGCATGTGCATCATATTGTGCCAGCACGAGGCGCCGATCAATCCGGTGCTGGATGATCATAACGGTGTGCATCATTCCTTTATGTTGAAGAGCGAGGACTTCGATGCCGCGCTGGAACACCTGCGCGCCAATAACGTTGAAATCTTTTTCGAGGAAGATCGCCAGGGTGGCGTCGTCAACGGTCCGCGCTGCTACTTCCGTGATCCCGACGGCACAGTACTGGAATATATCGATCTGACGAGTTATTCCGGGGCGGAAGCGTAACGCGTCTCAACTCGGCGTCAGAACCACGACCGGAATAACACGGGCATCGCCGATGCGCTTCTCATATTCGTCCATCATCGGATAGACTCCGCCCATCAACTGCCAGAGACGGGCACGTTCTTCACCCTGCGTTTCGCGGGCTGTTGCCGTAAATTTCTCGGCCGCAACCTGAACATTAACGACGGGGTTCTCAGCGAGGTTGAGATACCACGCGGGATGGGTCGGCCTGCCACCCTGTGATGCGACAACAACGTAATCATCACCATCGCGGCCATAAACCAGCGGCGTCGTGCGGGGCTCGCCCGATTTACGCCCGGTTGTTGTCAGCAAAAGACAGGGGTACGTCCCCGGTGCCGCCAGCTTGTCCCATAAATGACCTTCTGCACCGTCGCTCGCGAGATAGAGCGCTACGTGATTTTTGATCTTTTCGGATTGCGCCATGATCTGCCCCCGTCCCTTCGTCCGATTCCAAATAATCTTACCACGAAGGGCGTATCGTCCATAAACTAAACAAATAGGCTGGAATACAGCAACGTCATCTCTATATCTGATCCAAGAGTGTGTTGTTTAACAATCGCTGGCTTTTCCTGCTTTAGAGAAAAGAGGGAACGATGGATTTAAAAAGAACGTTGGTCGCGATAACGGATAATTCCTGCGATGCCGTCGCCACCGAAACGGCCCTTAAAATTGCCTATCCTTTTGGCGGCACTGTACGGGCCCTGTACGCCGCGGGTGAATCGCCCACCGCCGCACAATTTCGCTATCCAACGATTGGCACCCATGTTTTCAATCAGATCGAAGGCGCCTTGAGCAACTCGCAGATTCTAAACGAAAGCAATGCCCGCTCATCTTTTGAAACTCACGCTCAAAAATGCTGGAACGAAATAGCCGGTTCAACTTCCGGTTCGCCGCCGATCGAATGGACGGCGATCGCAAGCGAAATGCCGGACGCCATGGTTCGACAGGGTGGCATATATGACCTTCTGGTGATCGGGCAAACCTGCCGCGCCAACGCAGACATGGTGGAGGCCGCCCTGTTTCGCAGTGGTCGACCGGTGCTTTTCGCCCCGGAAACAGCCTCTGGAACAATCGGCCAAAATATTATGATCGGCTGGAATCGCAGCCCGGAAGCCGGAAAATCCGTCGTCAATGCCATCCCGCTTCTACAGAAAGCCGCAAAGGTCACAATTTGCTCGATCACGACAATGGTCCGCCCCGGACCTTCACCAGAGGAATGCGCGGATTATCTTGAGGATCATGAAATTAACGCTGAGATCATCACGGTAAAACCCGGGCGCAAGGACGTTGCAACGCTCCTGCTGGAACAAGTGGAATCGCTGGAGGCCGATCTGATTGTCACTGGTGCAAATTTCCATATCCGTCCGCGACAGACCATTCTAAGTAGCGTCACAAGTTCTCTGTTGGAAAACTCCAAAACAGCTTTACTCATGTCGCACTAGGGACGGATTTTGGCCGAGCAACAAGAAGGCCGGGGAAAATCAGGTCAGCGCCCTTTCGTATAGTCGTTGCGCAACATTTGCGGGACGAAACGCGTTACGGTGCGTCACGTTTCCTGATCTCGGAATAACCACTGAGACGGTTTGTTTACCAGATGGGACGGGAATCAATTCAATCCAAGGGAGACGATCAATGATCAAGACTACAATCCCCGCCATGCTGACGGCGGCTGTTGTCACACTTGCGTTCACCACTTCGGCCGACGCGCAAAGAAGACCCCATCCGCAATTTCCCGATATGACATTTTTCATGACCAGTAAAAGTGGGCCGGATGGCGCCAATTTCGGTGGCATCGAAGGCGCCGACAACCATTGTAAGGCGCTGGCGACGAGGGCAGGTGCCGGCAACAAGGAATGGCGTGCCTATCTCAGCACCCAGGCCACCGATGACAAGCCCGCGATCAATGCCCGCGACCGCATCGGTAAAGGCCCGTGGGTCAATGCCGTCGGGGTTGAAGTTGCCGCCAATGTCGAAGAGCTTCATTCGGCCAACAGCAAGATTAATGTTGAGATCGGACGGGCCGAAAACGGTCGCCGGATTCCCAGCCGTCTTTATGTCGTGAACCAGCATGACATTCTGACCGGCTCAACCGCAGAAGGAATGGCGTATCCGCCTGGTGAAGACATGACCTGTGGCAATTGGACCAAGAACGGTGCTGATGGCAAGGCCCGAGTTGGCCATCACGACCGGATGAGTGGCCGTCCCGGTCCTGCCGGCAAATCGTGGAATTCAGCCCATAACTCACGGGGCTGTAGCGCAGCCCTTCTAAAACGCTCCGGCGGCGCCGGGCTGCTC
The DNA here is from genome assembly GCA_938048165.1 of uncultured Alphaproteobacteria bacterium. Taxonomy (GTDB): domain Bacteria; phylum Pseudomonadota; class Alphaproteobacteria; order MPNO01; family UBA2964; genus UBA2964. Next base: position 7,951 of record CALIBP010000145.1, read on the forward strand.
TACTGCTTTGCGGTGAAGTAATCCCAGGTATTACGGCATAAAAAAGCCCGGGAAAACCCGGGCTTTTTTCGTATCTCACTGAGCGTCGTCGCTTAGCGCGAGTAATACTCGATGACGAGGTTTGGTTCCATCTGCACCGGATAGGGCACATCGGCCAGTAACGGTGTGCGGGTGAATGTCCCCTTCATGTTGCGGTGATCGACTTCCATATATTCAGGAATATCACGTTCCGGGCTTTCAATCGCTTCGAGAAGCATCGGGATTTCGCGGGATTTCGCGCGAACCTCAATGACGTCACCCTCATTGACCCGATAGGACGGGATGTTGACCCGCTGGCCGTTGACCAGAATATGGCCGTGATTGATGAACTGACGTGAGGAAAACACCGTCGGGACAAACTTCATACGGTAGACCACAGCATCGAGACGACGCTCGAGCAAGCCGATGAGGTTTTCCGAGGTATCGCCCTTGCGGCGCTCAGCCTCGATATAGGTACGGCGAAACTGTTTCTCGGTGATATTGCCGTAATAGCCTTTCAACTGCTGCTTTGCATTCAGCTGCGTACCGAAATCCGACGGTTTACGACGGCGTGCCTGGCCGTGTTCACCGGGGCGGTATTCGCGCTTGTTGAAGGGAGACTTGGGTCGGCCCCAGAGATTACACATCAGGCGCCGGTTAATCTTGTACTTCGCTTGGATTCGCTTGCTCATAGTCCAATAATCCTTGTTGTGTCAGCCTTTGGCTGACTTTTTGTCCCGATAGTCCGACCCGGTCATCCGGCGGCGTGGACGAAATCTGCATTTCTGCAATTTCACCCCTCATTCTCGGGAATGGCGGCGCACTATAGGGATTTACCCCTGAATGTCAAAGGGATAAACGCCGTTCAAAAAACGCCAGTTATACGCGTCTTTCTGGCCTCTAGGCCGCTTCGTCTTCGACCTCTTCGCGCGGCAGGGCATCGCGGCCCCGGATCATGTCAGACGCCTTGTCGGCCATCATGATTACGCAGGCATTGGTATGGGCGGAAACCAGATCCGGCATCGCCGACGCATCGACCACGCGCAGCCCTTCAACACCATTCACCCGGCATTGCGAATCAAGCACTGATTCCGGTCCATTACCCATCGGACAGGTGCAGGTCGGATGCTCAACCGTAATCAGGTTGTTGCGAATAAACTCATCGATTTCATCGTCCGTCTTCACATGGGCGCCAGGCTCAAGTTCCTCACCGCGGTACGGATCCATTGGTGACTGATAGGCGACATCCCGACCGATCTTGAAGCCCTCCCGCAACGTCGGCAGGTCGTTTGGCGCTGAGAAGAAGTTAAAGAATATCCGCACATGATCCGCTGGATTCCTGGAACGCAACGTCACCTCACCCCGGCTGTCCGGATGCAGGAGCGCCGGTTTAATGCCAAACCCATCTTCATAGGGTTTCGAAATGCCAGGGAACCACATACCGGCGTCATCAGGAATACCCCGGAACATAAATTCAATATCCGGCACCGCCAGCTCAGGGCGGGTTTTAATAAAGGCATGCATGCCGCCAGGGACGACGCTGCCGATGCCTTTACCAAACATATAGGACTGTGCCATCCCGAGTGCTGCCTTATCAAACCGCATATCATCGCGAAATTTACTGGTATTGGTCGGGCGCGAGAACGAAATCGAGACTGTCTGATGATCCTGCAAATTCTTGCCGACCGGCAAATCGACAATCGTATCGATCCCCATGTCTTTGAGATGTTCAGCCGGACCGATGCCCGACAGCATCAGCAATTGTGGTGAATTAAACACGCCACCAGACAGAATGACTTCACGATCAGCATCGACCCGGACGGTCTTCCCGCCCTTGATGTACTCAATGCCAACAGCCTTTGTGCCTTCCATAATGATCCGGCTGCTCAGTGCCTTGGTGATCACCGTCAGGTTGGGACGGCTCATCACCGGCTTCAGGAACGCCACCGCAGACGAACAGCGTTTACCGTTTTTGATAGTGTACTGGCTGCGGCCAAACCCTTCCTGCTGGGGACCGTTATAATCATCGGTTACCGGCAACCCGGCGGCTCTGGCGGCCTCAATCCATGCCGGGAACAAGGGATCCTGTGTCGTCGCCCAGCTCGTGCCCAGCGGCCCGTCGCCACCGCGGCGTTCGTCACCGCCTTCTTCCCAGCCTTCACAGCGTTTGAAGTAAGGCAGACAGTCCGCGTGCGTCCAGCCGATCGCGCCCTTCTGGGCCCAGCGATCAAAGTCGCCCGGGTTACCCCGCGTATAGGCCATAACGTTGATCGAAGACGACCCGCCAAGCACCTTGCCGCGTTTTACCTGCAGCACCCGATTGTTAAGGTTGGGCTCGGGCTCGGAGACATATTTCCAGTCATGCAGCCGATGCTCATAAATCTTCCCCATACCAATCGGAATATGGATCAGCGGATCAAAATCGCGGCCACCGGCTTCGAGCAGTAGCACCGTCGCATCAGCATCTTCGCTGAGCCGGTTCGCAAGCACGCAACCCGCAGAACCCGCGCCAACGATTATGTAATCATATCCCTGTGCCATTTTCTTATTCCTTTTTCAGACGTGTTATTTGACAGTTTAATCTTCTTCCGGCCGGGTTTCATCCGATATCGCAAAGGCATCAATTACCGCCGGGCGTGCCAGGATACGATCCAGCCAGTCACATAGCCGTGGTGCATTTTCAGGTGTTACCAGATCGGGCACGACCCGCTGGCGATAGCGATGCATGAACGGCACCATATTGATATCCGCCAATGAGTACTCATCACCAGCGAGGTAAGGGCTGTCGGCCAATGCCTGTTCAGCCTTGTCGACGATAAATCCGGCCTTCTCACGCGCTGCGGCAAACTCGGCCTCAGAAAAACCGCCACCCTTCGTAATTTTTGTGATCACATTGCGGCGTTCCATCAACGGGATTCGTTCGATCAACGCATCAAGGTCATCGCCTTCCAAAGCGCGGGCTGACTTGCCAATGTCCCCTGCGTTGGAAAAGGTCACGATCATATTCGGGCCAAGCGCTTCATCGGCGAGCTTGCCCCAGACCCTGACCTTGGCGCGCGCCACCGGATCAGCAGGACGCAAGGGAACGTCCGGAAAGACATCATCGAGATATTCGTTAATGACTGTGGATTCGATGATTACCGCCCCATCATGCACCAGGGTTGGCACCAGCCCGTTGGGATTGAGCTTTAAATATTCAGGGTCGTGATGTTCAAAATCGCTGAGGCTCACATAATGGCTGACGTAATCGAGCCCTTTTTCCTTGAGCACGATACGAGACTTTTTTGAGCAAGCCGTCAGACCGGCATGATACAGCTCCAGCATCTACGTCTCCTCGGCGGGGTCTCTATATTCCGGCGATAAAGGTGTCTTGAACTTCATCCCATCGACGATAATGCCCGCCGGGCGTTCGCCTGGCTTAAGCCCGACATAGCGTTCCAGTGTCGCTTCCGGCAACGGACGGCCACCGGGTGTTGCCAGCCACAGCCGCAACAGGTGACGTTTGCGTTCAACCTCTGGCCAGTCTTCATAAAGTGTCCGGCCATGGACGATGACGTGATTGTGCAGGAACTGGATATCGCCGCGCCGGAAACCGGTTTCGTGTTTCAACTCGTCAGCGAGAATATCCATCATATCAAGCGCATCCCACTGTGCCTGGGTAAAGCGCGGCAACTCATCAAACCGCTGGGTCGAGCGGATATAGAAATTATGCCAGCTGCAGGAAAAATAACCTTCGGCAAAATTAAACACCGGCAATTCAAACCACGGGCCTTTGCCCGGCGGGATTTCATTGCGACGGTCGCGATACCACGGCTTGACCAGCTCCGCGACGAGATCAGGACGGCGCTTGAGCATCTCGTTATAGATCGCCACCGAACTGGCGACCGAACTGATGCCACCTTTCATCGCCGGATGCAGACAGAGCAGCCCGACGACGTCACAGCTATCCGAATGATAGTTGAGATAGGCGCTGGTGTGATAGGCGCGGCTCGATGCGCCGTCGCGTGTTGGACCGGTGAG
>CALIBP010000146.1 GCA_938048165.1 uncultured Alphaproteobacteria bacterium
TTTTGGTCAGCACTCGGGCGCGATATACAAAAACTCGGATTTTATGTATCTGCCCCGTTTCGCCTTCAATGAGGCATTTGGTGACATACAACGTTTTCGCCTCGCTATTCGCGCGCTACCCTTCAAGGTCAGCGACCTGACGCCACCCGACCCCTATCTGAAGGGCAAACAAAACCCGCCTCCCTTTGGCTTTACGGTTGAGGGAGCCGCCGTAAAACGCCTTTCGCGTATCGCCTGCTATGCCACACGGCAGGGGAAGGTGAATGTTGAAAGGTTAGGCGAACGGCGCATCGAGGTTCGGGCACGAGAGGCCTTTCCTCCTGGCCGGACAAGAATGAACTGTACGCTGCTCGAAAATAATGGCCGCTGGCGCTGGCTAGGAATGCAGTATTTGATCCCTAAGCCACGACGTAATTAAGCGTCAGGCCCGTCTTGCTTTTTTCTCAGGTTTTCCAGCTTGTCCAAGAGCTTTGTATCGTCAAACGCGGTAAACTGATTGATGCGAATGAGATTTTGAATCGTCGCGATGTAATCCTCGCCCCGTTCTGAATACCGAACGAGGGTCGGTGCCAATTTCATACCATCAATGGTTTGGTCGGCTGAATCACGCATGGCCGCCCGCCGATTACGAAAATCACGATAATACGGATGAGCATTGAGATTGCGGGCATAGGCTTTCACGCCATCGAGAAGATGATCGAAGGCGCGGACTTTGAATTTTTTGCCTTCTTCGCGCTTCTTTGGAATGATGCCAGTGGTGCTGTGCCAGGTCCGCTGGCCGAATAATGCATTCCCTTCGCGGGCAAATCGGGAGGTGCCCCAACCACTCTCTTCTGCAGATTGGGCTAAGGCGAGGGAAGGCGGAATAATATCAACATGTTTCAACAGTTGATCGATATCCAGATTATCAAGCCCATATTTGTCCGCCACTTCTTCGAGAAAGTCTTGATCCTTAATGGTGATTGATTTGCCGGAAGCCCGATTATGTTGAAGGGTTTTGATCTGCGCCCGTGTTTGTAAAATTAATTCATTCACGTGAAGCACCAACGGCAGGGTCATCATCACAAAGACTCTTTTGCGTTCCGCCGGCTCTCGGAGCTGAGGAAGGTCCTTGGGAACTGCGGCCAGAAAAAATCGCGGCACCTGACGGTGTGTTCGGACGGAGTCCAATCGATAGCCGATTTGATCGAATATTTTTTTGAGCTTTTCGGTCGGCGCGATCGACAAAACGCCGATTGGTTTTGCCGCTGACCGCTTGGACGTGCTGCCTGAATTTTGCAAGTCCGAATCTGTCAGCGGCCGTAAACTGGCCTGCTCAGAAATAGAATTTTGTTCAGCGGTTTTCTGGGGTGTTGCGGGCGGCTGAGACAATACCAATGCATAAAGAGTTACAACGCTAAGCCCGGTAAACACTAACGCAGCACGTTCAAAACTCAGAGCGCGCCGAACATTCGACCAAACTGCTTTAGACATATGTTCATCCCTCCGGCAATACCGGTTCCCCCCAACCGGGTGTCAGAAAATTCTTTTTCACAAACCAGACCGAGGTGCCGACCCAAGGTTTGGTTAACGGATCAATCGATCCATCCATCGCAATAAATCGTTTAAGAAAGTGTTAATATCAAGTGCGATTTGCGCTCGTGATTCGTCAAAACCTGCAAGGTATTGATTTGCACGGCAAGACAAGGGTCGTTCCGTATGCGGAATTATATAAATTTACGTCTGGACCGGGCTAAAAATTTTTCGAAACAGAAGATTTATGGTTAACAGACCGGATACCGCACTAGGTGAGAGCGTCGACCTGTTCCAAGGTTAAGTTACCCGGTACCACTGTAATGGGGATCGGAAACTGTCCGGAAAATTTACCCGCAAGTGAAGCCACAAGTGGCCCGGGGCCTTTCTTGCTGGTCCCGGCACCGAGAACGAGAATTCGAATATTAGGTTCTTCCTGAATAAGTTTTTCCAGCTCGTCAACCGGCTTTCCTTCGCGCACATATAAAACAGGCATCGCACCTGTAATATCGTTTACGTCAGAGGCAAGCTCATGCAAAATTCTCTCGGCTTCTTCGCGCCGTTCTTCGCGCATCTTTTCGCCAACCGCCATCCAATGCTGGAAGTCTGCCGGTTCCATTACATATAACAAAGCGACCCGCCCGCCGGTATTTTTAGCTCGCTGACAGGCAAAACGCAGAGCAACCTTCATCTCTTCCGAGGCATCAACGACAACCAGGAAAAGCCGATGGTCGTCTTTGCCAGCGGCCTTTGATGCAGAAGAAATTTTTTCTGAGGCCACCTCCGTTTGAGTATCAGTACCAGACATTCGGTCTACGCCTTTCTGAAAATCACGCCGCCAAGCCAACCGGCAAACAAGGCAATGAGGATAGCCACTATACCGTATATTGCCGAGTGATCATGAGCATAATTATAGATAGCCTCTTCAACACCTGCCTTCTGAACAGAGAGTTGAGTACGATTGACAGACACGGGTTTGCCGCCGTCAAAATGATAAATTTCTGCAGTGTAGGACCCGGTCGGTACATTCGATGGAAAATTCAAATCTGCGCGAAACAGTTTTTCAGACCGAATTGAAACATTGCCAGGCATGTCTGTGTAAAGCGCCTTGCGTTTCTTCAGGTCAATCAAACCTTTTCTGAAACTCGAGGCCAGAGCGCTGTTCGCCGACCCAACCGGCTGTAGACGCAATCTTTCTGATCCGATCTGCAGACGTTGCAGGGTTTCTTCGGAAGCGATCTGCTCAAGCGGACGGGAACTCGCAACAAAATTATATCCCGGGACCGATTCAAATGTGACGGCCGCCCGGTTTATCCAAATGCCAGCAACCCGCTCCTTACGGCGGACAACTTCGGTCCGGCGCGGGCCCCGCACGACAACAACGACATCACCTTTCCGGTCAATCGCGCCAAACAGCAGCAGATTGGTTCCCGTAAAATTGGTCGTAATTTCAATCTGGTTACTCGACAAATCAACAACCAGCGCCGAGGCGAGCGCCGACGCGGGAGCAAATGACACCATCAAGAATGCACTCAGGAGACGCTTAATTGATGTCATCAGTGCCCTCCCGAAACCGCGAAGGAAAACAGGTGTGCCGGGGTCACGATGAGGTCGAAACCAACTTTACAGCCAACCGCCAGGACCAAAATACCGAGCAGCGCGCGGAGCTGTTCTGATTTGAGTTTCGATCCGAACGCCGTACCGATCTGCGCACCGACAACACTGCTGACAACCAGGACCAGCGCGAGCAGGACATCCACGGTCTGGTTATTAACTGATTGCAGAAACGTCACGTTGGCCGTGACAAAGATGATCTGGAATAGCGATGTCCCGACCACAACCGATGTCGGCATGCCAAGGAGGTAGATCATCGCGGGCACCATGATAAACCCGCCTCCGACACCCATAATTGCGGACAGAACGCCCACAAAGATACCGATCGAAAGCGGCAAAAGCGCGCTAATATAAAGTTTTGATCGGCGGAACCGCATTTTAAACGGCAGGCCGTGCATCCAGGTATGCTGATGGAGTTTTTTCTTTGGGGCGGAGCCTGGAGAGCGGCTGCGAATCCAGGAACGTGCGCCTTCCGCCACCATTAATCCGCCCACGATCCCGAGAAAGGTTACAAAACAGAGCGAGATAACAATGTCGATATAGCCCAGCGCCCTTAGTTTGGTAAAAATCCAGACACCAAAGCTGGATCCAACAAACCCGCCAATGAGCAAAATAAAGCCCATCTTGAAATCGACATTGCCCCGCCGCCAATGCGCCAAAGCACCGGAAACGGATGCGGCGACAACCTGATTAGCTTCAGTACCAACCGCCACGGCTGGCGGCACACCGATAAAGATTAGAAGGGGGGTCATCAAAAACCCGCCGCCCACGCCAAACATGCCGGAGAGCATGCCGACACCACCGCCCAGCGCGAGAAGCAGCAGGACGTTGATCGACATCTCAGCGATGGGGAAATACAGGTCCATCGGCGGCCAAATACACTTTATATTGGGAACCAGGCTCTGGTTCGCTTCGTTAGGGGCTGCTTTTTGCGCCTAACGGTTGAAAACTGCAAGGAAAATCGGGGTTTTACCGCGAAACGGCGGTCAATTGTGCGAAGCTCGCGCTATTGCGGTTCTAGTCCCGCAAAAACCCGACGATTTCATAAACTTCATCCCGGATTGGCTGCGCGATAGCCCGTGCCCGCATAGCACCGTCAGACAATACGCCATCAATATAGGACGGGTCAGAAGACAGACGCTGCATTTCAGCGCCGATTGGCCCCAGCTTCTCAACCGCCAATTCAACCAGCGCCTTTTTGAATTCCGAGAATTGCTGACCACCAAATTCCTTTTGAACCTGCGAAACGGGTTGGTCCGCCAAAGCACCATAAATTTCCAGCAGATTAAAGGCCTCCGGCCGCGTGGACCGATCACCGCCGTCCGGCGATCCGTCCGGTACCGGGGCCGGGTCTGTGCGCGCTTTGCGAATCTTGAGCGCAATCGTATCAGCATCATCATTCAGGTTAAGCCGTGAATAATCGGAAGCATCTGACTTGCTCATCTTATTGCTCCCATCTCGCAGACTCATGACACGAGCCGCCGAGTCCAGGATCAACGGTTCAACGATTGGGAAAAATTCCTGCCCAAAATCATTGTTAAACTTCTGCGCAATGTCGCGCGCCAATTCCAGGTGCTGTTTTTGATCTTCACCAACCGGCACATGCGTTGCTTTATAGGTCAGAATGTCTGCTGCCATGAGATTGGGATAGACGTATAATCCAACGCTGGCATTCTCTCGGTGCTTACCGGCTTTTTCCTTGAACTGGGTCATCCGGTTTAGCCAACCCATGCGGGCGACACAGTTAAAAATCCAGGCAATCTCCGCATGCTGAGGCACACGGCTTTGATTGAAAATAATATGGGCCTGCGGATCAATGCCAGATGCCAGAAAAGCCGCTGTAACTTCACGTATGTTGTTTTGAAGTTCTGGGGGATCCTGCCAAACCGTAATGGCGTGCATATCAACCACACAATAAAGGCATTCATTGCCGTCTTGCAGTCGAGCAAAGTTACGAATGGCACCGAGATAATTCCCAAGATGCAAGTTACCTGTCGGCTGAACCCCTGAAAATACGCGCGCCATAGACTTCCCTTTCTACTGGCCCTTCTATCGGGGCCGCGTTATCCCGCCAATAAAGGACGGGGTCAAGCAGATGACGCGGCGTCATCGACTTTCTTACGGGCCAGCAATGATTTTACATCGCTCAGCGCCGCAGCCCGAAATAGGAGTGCCAGGGCGAAAAAAACCGTCATACCGCCAAGGACAAGAACAGTGAGCACGGTGATCCGGCCTGCCTGACCTCCCGTATAGACACTCTCTAACATTGCCAGCGTTCCCCACAGGGTTGCTGCCATCCCCAGAGCCGCAAGTAATATCCGTACAATTCTCTGACGCAATCTGGCATCGGTCTCAAATTGTCCACGGCGCCGTAGAAAAAACGCCAGCAAAAGAGCATTGATCCAGGCGGAGATAGCCGTCGCCAGAGCAATCCCGACATGGGCCAAGAACTGAATAAGGACCAGATTGAGAACCACATTGATCGTCACGCACACGATCGCGATTTTGACCGGAGTCGCTGTATCCTGCCGGGCAAAGAATCCGGGCGCCAGGACTTTCACGAGAACATAGGCAGGCAAGCCAAGCGCATAGGCCATTAAGGCCTGCGCAGTCGCCAGAGAAGTCGCAGCATCAAAGGCACCTCGTTCGAACAGAACGCTGACAATCGGCTGCGCAATCACCAATAAGGCAGCGGCCCCCGGAATGGTGAACAGCAGGGCGATCTCAATCGCCCGGTTCATGCTAGTCAGCGCCTCGCCATCCTGGCCGGATCGAAGCTGGCGCGACAACAACGGCAGCAATGCTGTTCCGATCGCAACCCCGACAACACCAAGCGGCAGCTGATTGACCCGGTCGGCGTAATACAGAAACGAGATGGCCCCGGTCGGCAAAAGCGAGGCGATTACGATATCAACCAGTAAGTTTATCTGCACCACGCCAGCGCCAATTGCCCCCGGCAGCATAAGGCGGAGCAAGCGTCTCACCGGCGGCGATAGTTTTGGTCGCGGCAACCGCAACGAAACGCTCTCCTGACGGCAGGCATAAACCAGCCACAGGAACTGCGCGACACCCGCCACTGCAACACCCCAAGCGAGCGAATGTCCTGCGCTTGGCAGGTAGGGAGTCGCCAACAACATCGCGCCAATAAGAACTATGTTTAAGATCACCGGCGTCGCCGCAGCGGCGGCAAAGCGCCCCAAAGAATTCAGAACGCCACCAAGCAACGACACCAATGAGATAAACAAAAGATACGGAAAGGTAATCCGGGTCAGCTCAATTGCCAGCGAAAACTTTTCAGGATCATCGACAAATCCTGGGGCAAAGACATACATCAACCAGGGCATCGCGATCTGCAAACCGGTTACAAAGATCAGCAGGAAGATAACCATCACCGAAAGAACGGCCGCAGCAAATTGCGCCGCCGGCGCTTTTCCCTCATCGGTTAATTTCGCAGCGAACAGCGGAACGAAGGCGGCGTTAAAAGCCCCTTCAGCAAACAGTCGCCGAAAAAAATTCGGCATTTTAAACGCGACAAAAAATGCATCCGCGATGGGACCGGCGCCAAGATAGGCGGCAACCAGGATATCCCGGATAAAGCCGAGTATTCGGCTCAACATTGTAAAGCCACCAACGGTAACAATAGATCGCAAGAGCACCATAGACGCGACCCTTAGAGGAATTTTAGAGCTAGAGAAAGGCAACGTCGCAGCATCTGGGCCCGTCCCTAAGAGGCAATTTCAATGGGTTGAACATCCTCTGCGATGTCATCATATTCTGTAATGACCTCAAGAACCGTCTTCCGAATTTGGTCCAGCTTCCCTTCGTGCGTGACCTGCATCCCAAAGGTGTCTTTTACATAAAATACGTCTACGGCGCGTTCGCCATAGGTCGTGATCAGTGCGCTCGAAATTTGCAGTCCGAGTTGGGTCAGAGTCCGCGTTACCTTATGCAGCAGACCCGCTCTGTCCCGGGCATTAATTTCGACCAGTGAATGGGTTTGGCTCGCCGAGTTATTAATGAGAACCCGGGGCGGCACCGTAAACACGTCTGTCCGTGTTGCATGGAGCGGGGTCTTATCAAGCTCTCGCGCAACATTAAACTCGCCCGCGAGAGTTTTCCTGATGCGCTCTTCAAGGCGTTCAAGGGCTGGCTTTTCATCAAAGGCTTTGCCCATCGAATCCTGAATAGAAAATATGTCGAGGGCCATACCGGTCGTCGTTGTGAATATCTTTGCATCAACGATATTCGCACCGGACACCGCCATCGCACCGGCAATCCGTGAAAACAAGCCCGGGTGATCTGCCGTAAAAATTGTTATTTCGGTAACATCATGATTTTCATCAATCCGGACATCAAGCGCGAGATCCTCGTTTGCCTCCTGCGCCTGCCGAATAATCTCCGCATGCCGCAGATGCACTTCTGTATCAATCGACAGCCAGTATGACGGATAGCCGAGCCCGATGAAGTTCTCCTTCTCGTCTTCGCTCCAGCCAGACAGTCCGTCACGTACCGCAGCTTTTGCACCTTCGATGCGCGCACCACGACCTGTCGCGTCATGGCCACCGGACAGCTGCGCTTCAGTTGCAAAATAAAGTTCGCGCAACAGCGATGCCTTCCAGTTATTCCAGACGCTGGGGCCCACCGCCCGAATATCGGCAACCGTTAGAAGGAGGAGCAAGCGAAGGCGTTCGAGTGATTGAATGGTGTCCGCAAAATCACGAATACTCTTTGGATCAGTCAGGTCTCGATGAAAAGCAATGCGGCTCATTAAAAGATGTTGCTTTACGAGCCAGGCAACCGTTTCGGTTTCCTCTGCCGACAGGCCCAGGCGAGGGCAAAGTGTTTCCGCAATGTCTGCCCCGAGAACTGAGTGGTCGCCGCCACGGCCTTTGGCAATATCATGCAAAAACACGGCGACAAATAACGCCCGCCGCGAACTGATTTTATGGATAACATCGCTGGCAACCGGCATGTCATCGCGATAGGTGCCCTGCTCGATACCATGCAAAATTCCAATGGCAAAAATCGTGTGCTCATCGACCGTATATACGTGGTACATATCGTGCTGCATCTGCGCCACGACGCGCCCAAAATCAGGCACAAAGCGACCAAACACACTCGCCTCATTCAGGCGACGCAATGTAACCTCCGCGCCTTTGGGTGAGATCAGCATTTCCAGAAATAGCCGGTTGGCCTCGGGATCGTCACGGATTGTATCGACCAGACGAAGATGTCGGGTTACCAGGCGCAATGCCTTTGGATGAATATCGATGTCTCGCTGCTGCGCGGCATGAAACAGCTGCAACATTCGCGTCGGGTTTTCAGCAAATTCTTTGCCCGCGGACACCGATAGCCGGCCCGCTTCAATCGGAAATCCTGCTACATCGCGCCGTATCCAGTCCCAGTTCACAAAGGATAGTGGCAGGCTACGGCGCTCCTCCGACTCCAGCGCCGCGCAGAAGATACGCGTCAGGTCACCGACCTCTTTAGCGGTCAAATAATAGTGTTTCATAAAACGCTCGATACCACGCGTTCCGGCATGGTCTTTATATCCGAGCCGCTCCCCGATTTCGGTCTGCAAATCAAATGTCAGCCGATCTTCGGCACGGCCCGTCAGATAGTGAAGATGGCACCGTACCGTCCACAGGAAAACTTCCGCTCGCGCAAAGCGTTTCGCTTCCCGTGCCGTCAACACCCCTTCAGCGACAAGATCCTCGACCGCATCGACCTGATATAAATATTTGGCAATCCAGAAAAGCGTCTGCAGGTCCCGCAACCCACCTTTGCCGTCTTTAATATTGGGCTCCAGCACATAGCGTGAATCACCCATTCGACGATGACGCGCATCACGCTCATCCAGCTTGGCCTCTACAAAAGCGAGGGCGGTATCTTGCACAACTTCTTTTCGGAACTGGCGACGCAGCTGATTAAAGAGCTGCTTGTTACCATCGACAAACCTTGCTTCAAGAATCGACGTCCGAATGGTTATGTCGCTATGCGAGAGCCGGATACAGTCATCAATCGTGCGTGTCGAATGGCCAACCTTTAAACCGAGATCCCACAGTAGATAGAGCACGGATTCGACGATTTGTTCGACCCGCGGCGTGAGACGATAAGGAAGCAAAAATAATAAATCGATGTCGGAAAACGGCGCCATTTCACCGCGCCCATAACCACCAACAGCAGCGATACAAATGCGTTCTGATTCTGTCGCCTCGGCCGTCGGATAGACATGCGTGGTCGTAACCTCAAAAGCGAAGTGCAGAATCTGATCAATGAGAAACGCATTCGCCCTTACGGTCGCTTCGCCAAGCCGGTTATCATTCTCAAAACGACGCTTGATTTCTTCCCTGCCATCTTTCAGGGCATCGCGAATGATTTCGAGCAAAAGCTTGCGGACGACATGTGACGGCGCTTCTTCCTCAAGCTGCTCTGCCAGAGTCCTCCGCATCGATCTAATATCGATAATCTCGCGTCGTTTCAGAATAGTCGCCATGATTGACGGTCACATCACGTTATGTGGTTTCGTTATCCCTACCACAGTCAGTCCACGCAATCGAACGGATAGTCACGCTGCGGTACAAATTAATCCCATTCAGACGACATGGATTTGAGCTGGTACAAAAGTTCCAGCGCCTCACGCGGCGTCATCGCATCCGGATTGGTTTCCGCGAGTATTTCAGCGAGCCGGTCGGGTTCTTTTGGCGATCCCGACAGGGGACGTGCCGCCTGAAATAGCGGCAGATCATCTGCCAGCCGTGCCGTCGCTCCGGCCTGTTCGCCCGACTGCAGCGCCGCCAGAACTTCTTCGGCGCGATCAATAACGCATGCCGGCAGCCCTGCAAGCTTTCCAACATGGATGCCATAGGATCGATCAGCGGAGCCAGGACCCACCTGATGCAGAAAGACAATGTCATCCTGCCATTCCTTGACCATCATCGTGTGGCACCGCAAAGCGGACAGCCGCGAGGCCAAAGCCGTCAGCTCATGATAATGCGTTGCAAACAGCGCCCGGCAGTTATTGACCTCATGGATATGCTCCAGGGCCGCCCAGGCAATCGATAGCCCGTCGAAGGTCGCCGTGCCGCGCCCGATCTCGTCAAGAATAACCAGGGAACGGTCACTCGCCTGATTAAGAATGGTCGCAGTTTCCACCATCTCAACCATAAAGGTCGACCGACCCCGGGCGAGATCATCAGCCGCACCCACACGGCTAAACACCCGATCAACGACGCCGATATGTGCCGCTTCCGCGGGAACAAAAGACCCCATCTGCGCTAAAATAACGATCAGCGCATTCTGTCTTAGAAAGGTGCTTTTGCCCGCCATATTTGGGCCCGTCAGCAACCACAATCGATTTTCCGCAGCAAGGTCGCAATCGTTTGGTACAAACCCGGTCGCGCTGGTATCACTTAACGCCTTTTCGACAACGGGATGCCGCCCGGCGGTTATGTCGAATGTCGTCGTCGCATCTATAACCGGACGGGCATAGCGTTCCTCGACCGCGAGATCAGCAAAAGACGCAAAGACATCCAGACAGGCCTGCGCGCGTGCTGCCGACGCGATCTCCTTGTCTCGGCCCGTTACCTCCGAGACCAAATCCTGAAACAGCTCCTGCTCAAGCGCCAACGCCTGGTCCGCCGCCCGACTGATGCGACCGGCGAGCTCGCCAAGTTCAACGGTGCTAAAGCGCATCGCGCTCACAAGTGTCTGACGATGGATGAAGGGCGAGTCATCGCCAAGCGGCACCTTGTCCGCATGGGACGGCGTGACTTCAATATAATATCCGAGGACATTGTTGTGGCGGATCTTCAGAGACGGCACGCCCGTCATATCACAATATTGCGCCTGCAGCCCTGCGATAAGCTGGCGGCTTTCATCGCGCAACGTAAGAAATTCATCGAGTTCGGGCGCATATCCCTGCGCAATGAATCCGCCATCACGGGTCAATAACGGTAAGTCGGCCGCAAGCGCCCGCTCCAGACGCTCGATAAGCGTCGAGTGCTCCCCGAGCTGTTTAGCGGCCTCAATTATTTCGTCCGTAGACTCTGACGGACTGCGATCCTGCAACAATCGCTGCAGCTGTGCCGCCACTTTCAGCCCATCGCGAATGGTGGCCATATCCCGTGGGCCGCCGCGCCCCAGCGAAATTCTGGAAAGCGCCCGTTCAATATCAGCGCTGGCAGACAGCAGCTCCCTTACCCGTTCACGGAGTGCGGCGTCCTCGCTGAATAGCTGCACCGCATCGAGGCGGGCGTTGATTGCCTCGACGTCTGTCAGGGGTGCCGAGAGCCACGCGCTGAACAATCGACCCCCGGCGCCGGTTACCGTTCGATCAATTACTGACAGGAATGATCCGGCTCGATCCCCCGATAATGTTCGAGTCATCTCAAGGTTACGCCGCGTCGCCATGTCAATTTCGAGAACAGCACCATTGGCGACCTGCCGGGGCTGATCGAGATGCGGCAATCGACCCTTTTGGGTCAGCTCAACATAAGAGATCAAGGCGCCGCAGGCCGCCACTTCGGGCCGCGAAAAATCACCAAACGCCTCAAGCGAGGCGACGCCATAAATTGTTTCGAGTCTCTTCCGCCCGGCTTCGCTATCGAATTTGCTCGACGGCATCGGTACCAACGCGTCTTTCCAGTCCTGAAACAATTCGAATAAATCTTCGGATTGCAGCAGCCGGTCCGGAACCAGCAATTCGCCCGGTTCTATCCTGGCAAGCCCAGCGGCGAGTGACCCGGTATCAACCGGCTGCACAACAAAAGCGCCAGTTGAGATATCGAGCCACGATAAGGCAAGCGCTCCCTGTGCTTCCGCCAGCGCTGCCAGATAATTGTTCTGCGTCGCATCAAGCAACGTTTCTTCGGTAATCGTCCCTGGCGTCACGACACGGACGACGTCACGCGCAACAACAGACTTTGATCCGCGTTTCTTGGCTTCTATCGGGCTTTCCGTCTGCTCACAAACGGCGACCCGGAAGCCCTTTTTGATCAATCGTGCAAGGTAAGTATCTGCAGCGTGGACCGGGACACCACACATTGGGATGTCTTTGCCCTCATGTTTGCCGCGATGCGTCAGCGTAATGTCGAGGGCGGCCGACGCCTGGACGGCATCATCGAAAAACAGCTCGTAAAAATCACCCATCCGATAGAACAACAGAGAATCAGGGTGGCTGTTTTTAATATCAAGATATTGGGTCATCATCGGTGTCACGGCAGCACTCGCCGACGCCTTCTTAGACTCCCTTTTTACGTCTGCCGCTTGTCCACCATCTGCCATAGCGGCAGTCTATCATTCGCCCGAATTCAGACAAACCTTGCTAATCGGGCTTTTCGTAAATACCGACATAACATAATCGTTGCTTGCCTAAATCATTGAAAACCATCAAGTTATGCTCCGGAAAAGTTAGGGGTAGGGGGAGTCCATGGCCCGTAAGGCAACGAAGGCACCGATCCGTAAGTCGGCTGCAAAGAAAACAACGACGAAATCTAAAACCGACAAGGGCACAGGCCAGAACCGGATCAGCAATCTTGAACGCGAAGCGCTGGCACTGCATGCCGGGCCACCGCCCGGAAAACTCTCCATTGCACCGCTGAAAACAATCAGGACCCAGCGGGATTTATCGCTCGCCTATTCACCAGGCGTCGCGGCACCGTGCTTGAAGATCGCAGAGGACGAAGACGTCGCCTACGACTACACCAACAAAGGCAATATGATTGCGGTGATTTCCAATGGCACAGCGGTACTGGGCCTCGGTGATCTCGGGGCCATGGGCGCCAAGCCAGTGATGGAAGGCAAGTGTGTCCTTTTCAAAACCTTTGCCGATGTTGACGCCGTTGACATCGAAGTTGATACACGCGACGTCGATGAATTCGTCAACTGTGTCCGCTTTCTCGGACCAGGATTCGGTGGCATCAACCTTGAAGACATCAAGGCCCCGGAATGTTTCATAATTGAGCAGCGGCTCAAAGAAATCATGGATATTCCGGTTTTCCATGACGATCAGCATGGTACAGCGGTCATCGCCGCCGCCGGGCTGATTAACGCGCTCGACCTCACGGGCCGCAATCTCAAGAAGACAAAAATGGTGGTCAATGGAGCCGGTGCCGCCGCCATCGCCTGCCTCGAACTATTCGTCGCCATGGGCTTTACCAAAAAGAACATCACTTTGTGCGATTCCCGTGGTGTCGTTTATCGCGGTCGCGAAGCTGGCATGAACCAATGGAAATCGGCACACGCTATCGACACAGATGCCCGCACCCTTGAAGACGCCATGAAAGGAACGGATGTGTTTTTTGGTGTCTCCGTCGCCGGGGCCGTCACAAAGAAAATGGTTAAATCAATGGGCAAACAGCCCATCATTTTTGCCCTCGCCAACCCCGATCCGGAAATTACCCCGGAAGACGTCCGCGCTGTTCGCAAAGACGCCATTGTCGCTACAGGCCGATCCGATTACCCCAACCAGATTAATAATGTTCTTGGCTTTCCCTATATCTTTCGCGGGGCCCTCGATGTACGGGCACGGCGTATCAATGATGAAATGAAGGTCGCCGCCGCCGAGGCCCTGGCAGCTCTGGCCCGCGAAGACGTTCCTGACGAAGTGAGCGGGGCCTATTCCGGCCAGCGTTTGCAGTTCGGACCCGATTATTTGATTCCAACGCCGTTCGATCCGCGTCTGATTGCTGCGGTGCCCCCGGCCGTTGCCGCCGCCGCGATCAAAACCGGTGTCGCACGCAAAAACATCACCAATATGGATACCTATCGGGCTTCGCTGGAAGCGCGGCTCGATCCAACCGTAGGCAGCCTCAATGAAATATTTGAGCAGGTTAAAAAGCAGCCCAAACGGGTCGTCTTTGCTGAAGGTGAAGAGGAAAAAGTCATCCGGGCCGCGCAGGTATTCCGCAATTCCGGATATGGCACACCGGTTCTGATCGGACGTGATGATGTCGTCGCGGAAAAAATGTCTGCCCTCGGCTTCGAAGGCAGCGAAGCTATAGAGGCCCATAACGCCCGGCTTTCCAAACGGAACAAGCATTATACCGATTATCTATACAAAAGATTGGCGCGGAGCGGTGTGCTCTATCGCGACTGCCAGCGCATGGTGAACAGGGACCGCAATATATTTGCCGCCTGCATGGTCGCCTGCGGTGACGCAGATGCCATGGTCACCGGGCTCACCCGAAATTCGCCAAGCTGCTGGAATGATTTAGCCAAGGCCATCGACATAGAAAAAGACCAGCAATTGTTCGGTTTGACCGTGGTCTCGGCCCGCGACAGAACTGTTTTCATTGCCGATACGCTGGTTCACGAACGACCGACAGCAGAACAGCTGGCAGACTTCGCTATCCAGTCTGCTGCCAAAGCACGGGAGCTTGGCCATGAACCTCGGGTCGCGCTATTATCTCATACCAGCTTTGGCGGCCGGTCCAGCGACATCACTGGCGAGATCAAGCGCGCAGTCGAGATTCTTGATTCGGAAAAACGAGATTTTGCCTATGAAGGTGAAATGACCGTCAGCGTCGCACTCGATCCGGACATGAAAGAACTCTATCCCTTCAGCCGTCTTAATGGTCCGGCCAATATCCTCGTCATGCCGGGATTATTCTCAGCCGCAATTTCGTCCCGTCTGCTGCAGAAACTTGGCGGTGGCACGGTTATTGGACCGCTGCTTGTCGGGTTGAGCAAACCGGCGCAGATCGCACGGCTTGATGCAACAGTGTCAGATATCGTGACGGATGCTGTGTTGGCAGCCCATCAGGCGCAGGCCCCTAAAGGGAAGAAGGCTCGGCGCAAATAGCGTCGAGCGCCGCCCGGTGGGCATTGGCAGATTCTTCGTTAAAGCAAACGAAGGTGACCGTTTCTATGCCGGGAAGCTTGCGCAGACTATCGGTCACTGTTGTAACAGCGATCTCCGCGGCTCGCTTTTTCGGGAACCTGTAGACTCCAGTGCCGATTGCCGGAAACGCAATCGTCTTTAGCTGGTGCTCCTCGGCGATTTCGAGACAGCGGCGGTAACAGCTGGCGAGCAGCGGCTCTTCATTGACCGTCCCATCTCTCCATACCGGCCCCGGGGTATGAATTACATAACGCGCCTTGAGCTCATAACCTGCGGTCATCTTGGCGTTGCCGGTCGCGCAGCCGCCAAGGATCCGGCATTCTTCCAGTAATTTTTGTCCTGCCGCCCAGTGAATGGCGCCGTCGACCCCACCACCGCCGAGCAAGGTTTCGTTGGCAGCGTTAACAATAGCGTCAACATCCATCTGGGTAATATCGCCTTCAACTATCTGTAATTTCTCTATCATTCCCATAAATACTTTCATCGGTGCGGGCCGGGGTTTAACGCCAGGCCATTTTAACCTCAAGCCCGATATGCTACCTCCTGTAAGTGACAGTTTTGTGAAACACACCAGATTTTTTTATGACGGGCCGAACGCAGCCGGTCACCGCAAAGAGCCCGATGGATAAACCAGCCGCAAATCCTGAAATTAAATCAGTGCTCGTCTATGTTGGCGGTGATCTGATCGGGGATGCGTTGATGAAGCTACCTTTTGTCAGGGCATTGCGGGCAAGCTTTCCCGACGCCCATATCGCATGGTGCGCCGGGAAACATAAAAGCGCTTTCGCCAAAGAGCTAAAAACGCTTGTCGCTGGTTTAATCGATGAAGTCATTGAAGAGGCAGGCTTTGACAATGCCAAGCAATTTCTATGGCGGCGGCCAATCGATGGCCGCCATTTCGATCTTGTCATCGATACCCAACGTGGCGTCGCGGCAAGTTACGTGGTCCGCCGGATTCGCCATCAGCTGTTTATTTCCGGTGCAGCAAAGTTTCTGTTGTCAGATCGCAAGCCAGGTTCCGGCTACCAACGACCAGCCGCGATGGTGCAGCAGATGATGGATTTGCTGTCCCTGGCGGGAGGAAAGTCGGACATCGCTGGCACACCGCTCGCGCTGCCGACCGAAGAAATTTCCGCGGCCGCTAAAGCCCTGCCCGAGGGGCCGGTCTATGTCGGAATCGCCCCGGGTGCCGGTGGGCGACAAAAATGCTGGCCGCTGGATCGCTTTATCGCTCTGGCGCAGCACCAAATTGAGAAAGAGCGCGTACCGGTCTTTATTCTTGGCCCAGGGGAAGCGGAGTGGACACCAACGTTAATT